>NZ_JAVKVB010000001.1:0-139052 GCF_031460975.1 Thermosynechococcus sp. HY213
GTGATTAGCTCTGCCGAAGATCTCTGGCACCAAATTTTGGAGCGGTTGCAACTGTTGCTCAGTCGCCCGACGTTTGAAACTTGGATTAAGACAGCAACGGTGCAGTCCTTTGATGGCCAGACCCTGACGATTTGCACCCCCAATCCCTTTGCCCGCAATTGGCTGCAAAAGTACTATTTGAAAACCATTGCCGATGTGGCACGGGAAATTGTCGGTGAGGCGGTGGAGATTGAGCTGGCGATCGCCCAAGGGGCAGAGCATGACACCAGCATTCGCCCCACCAGTCGTGCTGAAGTAGAGGCTACCACCCCGCCCGCTCGTCATCGCGGCAGTGAACTGAATCCCAAGTATGTCTTTTCCCGCTATGTCGTTGGCCCCAATAATCGCATGGCCCATGCGGCCTGCTTGGCAGTGGCGGAATCACCGGGGCGGGAGTTTAATCCTCTCTTTCTCTGTGGCGGCGTTGGCTTGGGCAAGACCCATCTCATGCAGGCGATCGGTCACTATCGCTTGGAAATTGATCCCAATGCCAAGATTTTCTATGTCTCGACCGAGCAGTTTACGAATGATTTGATTGCCGCCATCCGCAAAGACAGTATGCAGAGCTTTCGCGAGCACTATCGGGCGGTGGATGTCATGCTCGTGGATGATATTCAATTTATTGAGGGCAAGGAATACACCCAAGAGGAGTTTTTTCACACCTTCAATACACTGCACGAGGCCGGTAAGCAGGTGGTTTTGGCCAGCGATCGTCCCCCCAGTCAAATTCCCCGCCTGCAAGAGCGCCTCTGCTCCCGCTTTTCCATGGGGCTGATCGCCGATATTCAACCTCCGGACTTGGAAACCCGCATGGCCATTCTCCAGAAAAAAGCGGAGTACGAAAATATCCGCCTGCCCCGCGATGTGATTGAGTATATTGCCGCCAGCTACACTTCCAATATTCGGGAACTAGAGGGGGCACTGATTCGAGCGGTGGCCTACATTTCCATTTCTGGGTTGCCGATGACGGTGGAAAATATTGCCCCCGTTCTGAGTCCAGCCATCCGCAAAATTGAGACCTCCCCAGAGGTGATCCTGAATGTGGTCTCTGAAGCCCTGAATGTGTCTATTAGTGATCTCAAGGGCAACTCCCGCCGTCGCGAAATTAGCATGGCGCGTCAAGTGGGTATGTATCTGATGCGCCAATACACGGGCTTGAGTCTGCCGAAAATTGGTGAAGAGTTTGGCGGCAAGGATCACACCACCGTCATGTATAGCTGTGACAAGGTGGCCGAACTGCAACGTACCGATCCAGAAATGGGCAGCCTGCTGCGACAACTCAGCGATCGCATTAACTTGGCCAGCCGTCCCACAGAGCCATAGTGCGCAGAGCCTTCCTATGCCAAGATAAAAACAGTCTTGAAAGGGGTATGAATGCACATCCTCATTCCCGCCGCCGGCATGGGTAAACGCATGGGGGCAGGCCACAATAAACTGCGCTTGCAACTCTTGGGTAAACCCCTGTTGGCATGGACATTGGCAGCGGTGGCTGCTGCGGAAGCGATTGAATGGATTGGCGTTATTGGCCAGCCAGAGGATTTTCCCACTTGGGAAGCACTCCTTGGGGACTTGAACCTACGGCAGCCCGTCCAGCTCATCGAAGGGGGTGAGACCCGTCAAGCCTCCGTTTTTAATGGGTTACAGGCACTTCCCGAAAGGGCTGAGCAGGTGCTGATCCACGATGGTGCCCGCTGCCTTGCCACCCCCGATCTGATCAACCGCTGTGCCCAAGCCCTAGAGACCTATGCCGGACTCATTGCCGCCGTGCCGGTCAAAGATACGATTAAAATCGTCAACCATGAAGGGGTTGTTGTCCAAACCCCAGAGCGGGACTCCCTGTGGGCGGCTCAAACTCCCCAAGGCTTTCGCGTCGAACCCTTGCGTATTGCCCATGAAATGGCGGTGGTCAAAGGCTGGGAAGTTACAGATGATGCTGCCCTCTTTGAACGCCTAGGCTATGCCGTACATATTGTCTTGGGCGAAGAAACCAATCTCAAGATCACCACTCCCAGCGATCTCCCCCTTGCAGAACGAATCTTGCAGCATCGCCGGGAGCAAGGCCAAGGGGACACGATGCCCTAGGCCAAGGTTTCGGGACAGTAGCCCAAGCCTTGAATGAACTGCTTGCGAAACGCTTCGATGTCATCGTAGTTGGGGTAGCCGTGGGAAACAATCGCCACTTGATAACGGCGCATCACCTCCACCATTGACTGTCCGGTTTCCAGTGCCCACAGTGCCATTTTCAGCGAAATCCCCGGTGTGTAGGGGAATCCCAATTCGTTCAAGAAGGCGCGGAAATTCCCTGCTTGTTCGTTGGAGAGGGGCGAATGCATTTTAATGCGAATCACCCACCCATCCACTTGATGAATGACTGTAACAAACTGTATTGGTAGCTTGGCGTATTCATGCAAGAATTGCACAACCCGCAGGGTAAGGCTGGCATTGCTGAGGTGATAGATGAAATCCATGGTGTTGACCTCTTACCCTTGATACTTTTATTGTCGGTGGCACCTAGAGCGATCGCCTAGGGGAATTGTCCGCGATTTGCTGGGGGAACCCCCCTATCCTCAAGATTGAGATAATCGCTGCTGCGGCGTGCCACTGAGCAGATCATGGGCTGCCTGCAAAATCCTTGGAATCTTCTGCCGATGGGGACTCTTTTGCAAACAGGGGTCTAAATCCAAGTGCTTGACTTGGGCTGCATTGGCTCCAGGAAACCAGTGGCCGCCGTTGCCAAGCAAGTTATAGCGCATCCGCGCATAGTCCAGCAAATCGTAGGCCTGCACCAGATTCCACAGCCAGAGAATGGTGGGGATATTCACCTCACCGGGGGTGTGGCGATAGTCGGGCAATCCCTGATGCCAAGTGTGGTACCAGTCTTCCCCCAACCGCTCAATGGCGGCTTGCTCCAGTCGCGCCAAGATCGGCGGCAAAATTTCAGCGGCCTGATCCAACAGATCGAGCACCTTGAGATGCTCATCAAAATCACTGGGGCGAGCAGCACCGACACTCAGGGTATGCACTTGGGGATGGGAGAGGCAAAACAGATCGTTAAAGACCATTGGGCTTAAGGGGGCACACAGTTCCACTAGGCGTTGGGGTGGTTTGTAGAGCATCCCCCCCTTATCCGCAGGGCTAATGATAAAGACGCCCATATCACGGGCTTGGGCATCGAGAATCGCCGGCCAATTCTGCTGATTGATGTAGTACCAGTGCAGGTTGACATAGTCAAAGGCATCACTGGCGATCGCCCGGCGGATCACCTCCAGACTGCCGTGGGTAGAAAAGCCAATGAAGCGGATCTTTCCTGCCGCTTGCCAGTCCCGTGCCACCTCTAGGCATCCCCCCGGTCGCAGCACCTGTTCCAGATGCTCTGGCAAATTAAGGCCATGAATCGCCAGCAAATCGATGTAGTCCAGCCGCAGATTACGCAGCGAAGTTTCCAAGGTTGCCCGAAATTCCTTGGCGGTGGGTCGCGGCCCCACTTTGGTTTGCACGATCAGCTTTTCGCGAGGCAGCCGCGGCAGAATTTTGCCCAACTGCACTTCTGAGGTGCCATAGCCACGGGCGGTTTCAATATGATTAATGCCTAGCTCGACGGCTCGGCAAATCGTCGCCTCTAAACTGCGTTGATTTTCTTCTGGAATCGTACTCGGGCTGACATCCTGCCATGAAAACTGATAGCGCATGCCGCCACAGGAAAAGACAGGCATTGGTAATTGGGTACGACCAAAGCGACGGTAGCGCATGTTGAACTCAATGAACGTTTCTTCATCATTGTCGCGGAATTCCCGATCCTTCGCTAACGGGGGCATGAGGGGCTGAGGCAGCGGCACTGAAGAGAGTATCCCCAACATCCCTTGGTTTGGGCTAGGCTGGAAAAAAATGACAGCAATTATTTTGTATGTTCCAAGGGAAAAGCAATTCTCTCCTGCCTCTACTCCTTTCCTTGCTGGCCACCCTCGGCCTTTTGGGCATTGGTGCAGGGCTGGTGCTTCGCCTCATCAATAACGGCGAAATCATTGGCAATGGTGGTCTCAATCTCGGAACCAAGGGTCAATCCACGTTTACCCAAGTCAAGAATGTCCCCAGTGGTCTTTTTAATTATGGCGGTAGCACCACTTGGGCACCCATTCGCCGCGATGTGGATCCGCTGCTGCAAGCGGCTTGGCCCAATTTTCAACTGCGCTATGTGGATCCGCCCACAGGAACGCCGGGGTCGGGCAGTGGGATCCGCATGTTACTGAATCATCAATTGTCTTTCTCCCAATCTTCCCGTTCCCTCAAGGACGAAGAGCTAGCCAAGGCAGCGGCTCAGGGTATTAAATTAACTGCCATTCCTGTTGCTATTGATGGGCTGGCGATCGCTGTCAATCCGAGGCTAGAAATTCCCGGACTGACGGTGCAACAAGTGGTGGATATTTACACCGGCAAAGTAACCAATTGGCAGCAGGTGGGCGGCCCCAACCAAAAGATTACCCCCTTCTCTCGCCGTCCGGAAGATGGTGGTACCGTTGAATACTTTATTCAGGAAGTGCTAGGGAAGCAGCCTTTTGGTCGCAATGTGGTCATGGTTCGCGATACCACCGATGGCCTACGGCGCGTCGCCGCGACACTGGGGGGTATTTATTATGCCTCTGCGCCGGAGGTCGTGGGTCAGTGCAGCATCCACCCGCTTCCCCTCGGCCGCCAAGCCAATGAGTACGTGCCTCCCTATCAAGACCCCTATGTTCCCCCTGAGCAGTGTCCCCAACAGCGCAACCAACTGAATCAGCGTGCATTTCAAGAGGGGACGTATCCCATCACCCGCCGCCTATTTGTCATTACCAAGGAGGACAATAGCCTCGATGCCCAAGCAGGACGTGCCTACGCTGCACTCTTGCTCACGGATCAAGGGCAAGCCGCCATTGAAAAGGCAGGATTTGTGCGCCTGCGCTAGCGATCGCCCACTGAACAGGGTTTTGGCTGAAATCAATATTCTGGCACCGCCACCCCAGATAATAGATCTGGCCACCTGCTTCTTAATCTGAATCCATGACCTACAAGCGACTCAGTGACAGCGAACGCCAGCGTGTCTTTCAACAGTACACCGCCGGACAAACGATCAAAGCTCTAGCAGCGGAATTTGGTGTGAGTGAAAACACCATTCGGCGTGTGATCAAACAAATGGAAGAAGAAGCGGCTGCCCCTGAAGCTCCCCTATTGGCGGTGGCTGCAACGGATGACATGCCAGAGGAAGAGGATCTAGAAGATGTAGAGACGGCAGAGGCCGTTGTCCTCGATGAGGATGACTACAGTGATGCAGAGGATGACGATCTCGAAGATGACGATGACGAGGAACTTGAGGGGGATATTCCCTTACCGGATCTCGCCGATGTAGAAGTGGTGCAGTCGGTGGAGGTCATTCCCCTTGCAGAAGCAGTGCTGCCCCGTCCTTGTTATGTTGTTGTGGATCGGCGGGCGGAACTGCTCACCCGTCCCCTAGAAGCCTTTCGCGGTTTAGGTGCCCTCTCTAGTGAGGAAGCGCAACAAAGTACCCTACCCATTTTCGATAGCCGCCCCGTGGCTCTACGCTATTCCCAGCAAAATCAACGCCTCTATAAGGCCAGTGATGTCCAGTGGCGCAAGACCGTTGTTAAGGTACCTGACGGCGAAATGCTGCGGAAAGTGCGCAGCTATCTTCAGTCCAAAGGGATTACCCGCTTGCTCTACCATGGACGAGTGTATGCCCTGGATTGAGGTAAGCTAGGGGGGGACAGCCCTTTTCTAAAACGTGGGGTTCCTCAAGGAGTAGTGATCAACCATAGCTTTGGCTCTTTCCAGAGTCTTGCGTACCTTGTGAAAAGGGCTGTTATCACGAGTGGGGGTGTCTCCCTTTCAGTGTTGGTAGATTAGGTAAAACCGATATGAAAGCAATGATCTTGGCGGCTGGAAAAGGCACGCGGGTACGCCCGATTACATACACCATTCCGAAGCCAATGATCCCAATTTTGCAAAAACCGGTGATGGAGTTTTTGGTGGAACTTTTGCGGCAGCATGGGTTTACTGAAATTATGGTGAACGTTAGTCACCTAGCCCACGAAATTGAAAGCTATTTTCAGGATGGCCAACGCTTTGGTGTAGAGATTGCCTACTCCTTTGAGGGCTATATCAAGGATGGCGAACTTGTGGGCAAAGCCCTAGGCTCTGCGGGGGGAATCAAGCGAATTCAAGATTTTCACCCCTTTTTTGATGACACCTTTGTGGTGCTGTGTGGGGATGCCCTCATTGACTTGGATTTGACGGCAGCGGTGGCTTGGCATCGCCAAAAGGGGGCGATCGCTACCGTGATTATGAAAACAGTCCCCAAAGAGGATGTCTCTAGCTATGGCGTCGTCGTCACCGATAAGAGCGATCGCATTATCGCTTTTCAAGAAAAACCTAGCGTTGAAGAAGCCCTGAGCAACAATATCAACACGGGAATTTATATTTTTGAGCCAGAAATTCTCGACTACATTCCCTCCAACCAGGAATACGACATTGGCAGCCAGCTGTTCCCTAAATTGGTGGAAATGGGTGCCCCCTTCTATGGCCTAGCAATGGACTTTGAATGGATTGATATTGGTAAAGTCCCCGATTACTGGCAAGCGGTGCGCGGCGTTCTTGAGGGCACAATTAAAAATGTCTCGATTCCCGGCCATGAGCAGTTCCCCGGCATTTATACCGGGCTGAATGTGGCGGTCAACTGGGATAAAGTCACAATTCAAGGCCCTGTATACATTGGCGGCATGACCAAGATTGAAGATGGGGCAACGATTATTGGGCCGACGATGATTGGCCCCAATTGCCACATTTGCAGTGGTGCTGTCGTCGATAACTGTGTGATTTTTGAGTATTCCCGCCTTGGTTCGGATGTGCGTCTTGTGGATAAGCTGGTCTTTGGCCGCTACTGTGTTGACAAAACAGGGACAACGATTGATCTCAAGGCCGCTGCCCTCGATTGGCTAATTACCGATTCACGGCAAACGGATATTCAGCCGAGTCCCCTCGAGTTGAAGGAGATTGTGTCCTAGACCCCGCTATACACCCATGACATTTGCGAATCAGTTGCAAAGCGGTTTTACCCTTTTTCTGAGCCTACTGGTGGAGGCAGTGCCGTTTCTGCTGCTGGGCATTTTGCTCTCTAGCGTGCTGCTGCTATTTGTAGATGAGCAGGCGCTCATTCGTCGCTTGCCGCGATCGCCCCTGCTGGGAGCCTTGGTCGGCAGTTGCATTGGCTTTCTTTTTCCAGTGTGTGAGTGTGGCAATGTGCCGGTGGCGCGGCGATTATTGGTGCAAGGACTGCCTACATCCGTGGCCATTGGTTTTTTGTTGGCAGCACCGACAATCAACCCGATTGTGATTTGGGCAACGTGGACGGCCTTTCGTGATCAACCGGAAATTGTCGTCTTTCGTGTCCTCTTCTCACTGGCGATCGCCACCATTATTGGCTGGGTTTTTAGTTTCCAAAAGGATCTAACCCCCTTTTTGCAGCCCACCGTCACCAGTCTCATGCGTCGTCCCCAGCCTCAAGCAGCCACTATACCGGCCTTGCTCCAGTCAGGCACCTACCTGTTGGGAACCCCCGGCCAACCCCTTGCCATGGAAACTCTCACGCTTGCGCCACCGACTGCAACGATGCCTTGGCAGCAGCGTCTGCCCCAAGTCCTGGAGAATGTGGTGCAGGAATTTCGCGAATTGGGGGGAATTTTAGTCCTCGGTAGCCTAGTGGCGACTCTTATTCAGGTGGCGGCTCCCCGCGAACTCATTCTCAGCCTTGGCCAAGGGCCGGTGATCTCGATTGTGGCAATGATGATCTTGGGCACAGTGATTTCCATTTGCTCGACGGTTGATGCCTTTTTTGCCCTTGCCTTTGCTGCCACGTTTACGCCGGGGTCAATTCTCGCTTTTCTTGTCCTCGGACCGATGGTGGATCTCAAGGGGCTGGGATTACTGCTGACGATTTTTCGCCCCCGTGCTCTAATTTACCTCTTTCTGTTGGTGGCACAATTGACGTTTTCCCTTTGTTTGTTTTTGAATTTGCAGTGGAGTTAGCCGTGGTTGTTAAGCCAGAGTGGTTACGGGTCAAAGCACCCCAGTGGCAGCGGGTCGGTTCCGTCAAGGAACTGTTGCGGGACTTAAACCTCAATACCGTTTGCGAAGAGGCCTCTTGCCCCAATATTGGTGAATGTTTTCATGAGGGAACGGCGACATTTTTAATGATGGGGCCAGCTTGCACCCGCGCTTGTCCTTACTGCGATATTGATTTTGCGAAAAAGCCACTGCCCTTGGATGCCACTGAACCCCAGCGACTGGCGGAAGCAGTGGTGCGAATGCGGCTCAATCATGTTGTCATTACCTCGGTAAATCGGGATGACTTGGCTGATGGTGGTGCCTCTCAGTTTGTGGCCACGATTCAGGCTGTGCGGGCGCGATCGCCCCAAACAACCATTGAAGTGCTCATTCCCGATCTCTGTGGCAATTGGCAGGCCTTAGATCAAATTCTCGCCGCCAGTCCCGAAGTGCTGAACCACAACACCGAAACCGTGCCCCGTCTCTATCGGCGGGTGCGTCCCCAAGGCAACTATCAGCGCAGTCTGGAACTGCTGCAACGGGTGCGCGATCGCGCCCCTTGGATCTACTCAAAGTCAGGCATGATGGTGGGTTTGGGAGAAACCCCTGAGGAAGTGGCGGCAGTGATGGCGGATCTGCGTCAAGTGGGCTGCGACATTCTCACGATTGGCCAGTATCTGCAGCCGAGTCCGAAACACTTACCCGTGCAGGATTTTATTCCACCAGAGCAATTTGAAGCATGGCGGCAGCTTGGCGAATCCATGGGCTTTTTGCAGGTGGTCTCCTCTCCCCTCACCCGTAGTTCCTACCACGCCGAGCAGGTGCGTGCCCTGATGCAACAGTATCCCCGCCAGCGTCCTGCAACAAACCTCCTCGGATAAATTTATTGCAATTTAATCGCAACTAAGCTAGGCTAAGCAATAGGAAAAATCTGCATTAAAAAACCCCCTTGGGTGGGGGCGTTTTATGGACAACCGTGATCTTGCATTAAGGTTCGTTAACCTAAATTGCGAAAGACTACGCCTTCAGGCTGTCGTTGGCCAAGAAATGACCAATGTGGTAGGCACGCTCCTCCGTTTGCAGCAGGATTTGGTCATAGAGGTAGGCAGTGGCGCGATCGCCCAAACTCTCTGCTTGGGTAGCCTGTTGCCGCAGAACACCAATGATTGCCTGTTCGGCCTGCAAATCATTAGTGAGCATTTGGCGGCAATTAAAAGCCCCCTCCGGTTCAGGGGTAAAGCAGCAGAGCGTGGCCAACTGTTGAAAACCGGCCACAGGCACGCCCCCCAGACCATTCAGACGTTCACCCAAGTCATGGACGTGACCTTGCACCTGTTCATAGCAGTCTTGGAAAAACTGATGCAGTGGATAAAATTCTGCCCCCTCAACCACAAAATGATGCTTTTGGTACTGCAAATACAGGGCTTGAAAACTGGCCAAGAGGCGATTCATCCCCTCACAGATGGGCGTGGTGGTGGTTTTCTCCAGCAGTACAACTGTATCTTTCATCTCGCCAAAGGCTTGGCGCGGCAATGCACTGGTCGTCATAGCACGATGCTCCTTTGCGGACACTAGTGAGCTAACTAACTTAGCTCTGACAGCCCGATCCTAAACTACCTTTCTGTACATTTTCAATAGTGGAGTGCTTATTGAATGTCTATAAACCCCCACCTTATTGCAGTTCAGTGGCAATTACGCTGGCCAATCTACCAACGGTTGATTGATCTAGAGGTGCCCTGTGACTATGCTCCCTATCAACCCCTGAGGGTCGAGGTCAACTCCCCCTTAGCTGCCTTACAGGTGTGGTCAGTGGTGCGGCAGATGTCTGCTTCCCGTGACACCCTAGTCGATTGGCTAGAACAGTGTTGGAAGGTGAATTTTTTCAACTCGTTAAAGGGGTAGAATGCGCAACAATCGGCCATTTTGGGCATCGTCGGTGAGAACGTACAGGTAACCATCGGGGCCTTGGCGCACATCCCGTACCCGCTGACCTATTGGAATGCGCCCTTGGCTTACAACAGCATTGTTGGTATTGACTCGAATTTTGCGCACATCTTGGGAGACGAGACCGCCGGCAAAAAGGGCACCTTGCCACTGGGGAGCGCGATCGCCCCGATAAACTGCTAGCCCTGAAGGCGCAATGGCCGGTGTCCACACCACCAAAGGATCCACCATTCCCGGCCGGCGCCGCTCTGGGGTAATTTCTGCCCCCCAATACTCACGGCTATAGGTGACCACTGGCCAACCATAGTTGGCACCACGTTCAATGCGATTGAGTTCATCACCACCAAGGGAGCCGTGCTCCGTTGACCACACCGTTTCTGTGACTGGATCAACCACCAGTCCTTGGATATTGCGGTGGCCGTAGCTCCAGAGTTCGGGGGTGGCCGTGGCATCGCCCACAAAAGGATTGTCCTCCGGCACAGTGCCATCGTCCCGCAGGCGAATAATTTTGCCCAAATGACTGCGGCGGTTTTGGGCTTGCTCGCGAATTAATTTGCCTTCCAGTTCAATTGGGGGATTGCCGCCATCGCCAATGGCCATGAGCAATGTGCCGTCGGGGAGCCAAGCCAAGCGGGAGCCAAAATGCTGTGCCCCAGTTTTCGCTTGCGAGACTTCAAAGAGAACTGTCACCTCTTCAAGGCGATCGCCCACCAGACGCCCCCGTGCTAGGCGAGTACGATTCGCGGATGCTGTGCCATGGGCATAGGTAAGATAAACCCAATTGTTTTCAGCAAAGCGGGGGTGAAGGGCGACATCCAATAAGCCCCCTTGGCCTTGGCCAAAGACCGGCGGCACGCCACGAATAGGTGAACCCAAACGCCCTTGGTGAAATCGCCGCAACCGTCCGGGGCGCTCAGTAATCAACGCACTGCCATCCGGCAGCCAAGTTACTGCCCAAGGATGCTCTAACTCTTCAACAACGGTTTCAATGCGTACCGCCAGTGTTGGTGGTGGCTGCGATTCTAACAGGGGTTCAGCGGTTGATAAGGGTAACGGGGTATCCGACTGCGCAATGGGACTACAGCCTAGGAATACCCCGATCGCCCCCATGAGGGGGAGTAATTTGACAAATCGATAACTAGGCAATGGGTGTCACATCTTCAGAACGCTCTGCACCTTCAGACTCCGGCAAGACCACCGGCAGTTCCAAAGAGGCAGCATCAGAAGCAGGGGTCGGGGCATCCGTTTGCTGCCGCCGTTGCCAGAGGGTCACCCCCACTGCCGCTGCTGTAATTGCACCTGCACCCAGTCCAAGGGCGATCGGCAGCTTGCTGCTATCGAAGAATGAGGAATTACTCAGACTTTGATGACTTAACCCTTTGGCATAGGCACAGGCTTGGGCAGAACTGGGTTGCGGCATTGCCACCAGAGTGGCAGACAGACCAACGGTCAGGGCAATGAGGGGACGCAACATAAACGACTCCTTAACGAATGTATTCTTTGAGGACACTGTTGCGGTTGGGATGGCGCAGTTTCCGCAGGGCCTTGGCCTCAATTTGGCGAATGCGCTCACGGGTGACATTAAAGAGTTGACCAATTTCCTCCAACGTTTTCATGCGACCATCGTCCAAGCCATACCGCAGTTTTAACACATCTCGCTCGCGGGGGCTAAGGGTGCACAATACCGTTTCTAAATCTTCGCGCAGCAGGTGCTTGGACACTTGATCTTCAGGGGTTTCACCGTCGGATTCAATGAAGTCCCCCAGACGGGAATCCTCTTCTTTACCGATAGGGGTTTCTAGGGAGATGGGCAGTTGTGCCGATTTGGCAATGAAGCGCAGTTTTTCAATGGTCATTTCCATGCGATCGGCAATTTCTTCCTCAGTGGGTTTGCGCCCCATTTCCTGTGAGAGGAGTTTAGTGGTTTTCTTAATCCGCGAAATGGTTTCGTACAGGTGCACAGGCAGACGAATGGTGCGGGATTGATCGGCAATGGCACGGGTAATGGCTTGGCGAATCCACCAGGTGGCGTAGGTGGAAAATTTATAGCCCTTTTCGTGGTCAAATTTCTCAGCAGCGCGGATGAGCCCTAGGCTGCCTTCTTGAATCAAGTCCTGAAAGGATAACCCCCGGTTCATGTATTTTTTGGCGATCGACACCACCAGTCGCAGGTTCGATTGCACCATTTTTTCTTTGGCTTTGCGACCCACAAATAAGCGATGGCGAAAGGCTTGCACGGTCATACCCAGCTCTGTAGCCCAAGGCTCAGGATTGCGCTCTAGCTCTTCAGGGGTACAGCCGAGTTGTTGACACAGGCGATCGCGCACTCGCTCCATTTCTAGGAGATCGGCAATTTTGCGTGCCAATTCAATTTCCTCGTCGGCACGCAACAGACGAATGCGGCCAATTTCTTGCAAATAGAGGCGTATCGAGTCCTCGGTGTAGTGTTTCTTCTTGACCTGTGTCCGCCGTCGGCTGGCACGACCTTTTGTGGGCTTGTCGTCAAGATCGTCGCTGACCTCCTCAAAGTCTTCGCTCTCCTCCTCTTCTTCGGCTTCTACAGCATCAAGGCCATAGTCACTGAGTAGAGCCACCTCATCCTCAAGGGGGGCTGTTGCGGGGTCGTAAACGTCAAGTACATTCGCTTGGGTCATGCCGTTGTCCTCGTAAAATCTCCCTAAATGTGTATTGTCAGTGTGTTGTCGGCAACCGTTGCCTTTGGTGACGCTAGAATCGTCAGCCACATTTCAATCATGGAATGTAGCTAAGGAAATCGGTTGGACGGGGGCATAGGCTCTAGATTCCACATCCTCAGGATCTCTGCCGCTGGATCATCTTGAAAAATTTCCTGTGTGACCCACGGGGTCAGGGAGCAGGCAGTAGCGAGCGGTTGAGACTGTGCAGGAATCTTTTGACTAATTTTAACTAAAACCTCATTGATTGTAGCCTTTCTAACAGAAATCGCCCACAGCAAAGGGATAAATTTTTCGGGAATTCAGGGCTAGCGATCGCTCGCGTCAACAACCGCTAACAAATTCTAATTTGCTATTCTCAGATAAAATTTCTATCCCTGCTGAGGGAAATTTCTTGCTTCTAGCCTAGCTAATTTATTGCCGTTCCGCCGTACCCGTTACGTTTGATCACGAACGATCACGAAACGCCCGAATCGTGGCTTGCAGTGCCTGAGTGCCCCTGACATCACTGCTGTAATAAAACCGCAGGGGAATTACCTGCCCATTCTGTAACTCCAAGGCCAAACGAGCTGATACTCTGCCCTTCTTACCACGGGAGAGCTGTACGACGACATCCTTGAGGTCATGCCAAGGGAAGGTTTTCTTTTCTGTCCTGAGAAGACTGCTATATTGCAGCGATACCACGCCTGCACTTTTATCAAAAACCAGCACCAGCACCTTGGCTCCGATAAAGATTAGGGGTAAGCCTAGACTCCAGCCAATAGCTAAGATCAAAAATCCCCACCAGTGGTTGTCTTCCACTAATGTTAAAGGGGGATGTTGCGGCTGCTGCAAAAAGCGACGGATGCGTTCGGCAACGGCTTCCCGATTCTGGCGATCGCGGGTAAATTCACCAAAGGCAATAGAACCCGCGGCGGTTTGTAGGTGCACCTGATAGACACGGTAGCGTCGTCCGCGACTAGAGCGCCACTGCTCGATAATGCCCACCCCTTGGAGCCGATTCAGGGGAATTTGGGTGATCTGTACCCCCGTTGCCCCAGAGCGCACCCAGCGACAGCGACTATCAATAACGCGAACCTCATGGCGGCACACCAGCTCATAGCGGGCTGCAAACCAAATCGGTACAGCAGCACCAACACAGAATATCAGACCTGCCAGCCACACCCCCCAAGGGCGACTGCGCAAAATCAGCCGCTGCTGAGACTTCTCGATAATTTCCATGCCCCTATTCTAGGGGGTCGGATTATTGGCATGGACCTCTTGGAAAATCACCGACGCCGCAGCACCTCTTCAATCGTTACATCAGGTTCAGGTACCCCCTTGAAGGCAGTCCCCACCTCTAGGCGAATAAACTGAATGCCTGCCAAGCGATAGCCTTCGGGCGTAAGGGGAACATACCCGACCTTGGGAACGACCGTCGGTGCCTGCTGGATGTAGTACTCAACAAACTGTCGCAGCAGGGGCTTGTCTTGGGCATATTTGGCATTGACATAGAGGAAGAGGGGGCGCGAGAGGGGCTGGTATGTACTGTTTTGCACCGTTTCCACTGAAGGCGGAATTGCCCCTCGGCCATCATTGACGGGCACAGCTCGTAGCCGATTCTGGTTGGCCATGTAGTAAGCATAGGGAAGGTAACCAAGGGCATTCACATCCCCGGCAATACCCGCTACGATTTCGTTATCGTCTTCGCTGGCTTTGTAGTCGGTGCGAGAGCCGCGCTGGTTGCCAAGAATCGCCTCGTTGAAATAATCAAAGGTGCCTGAATCTTGACCCGGTCCCCAGAGCACAATGGGTGCATTGGGAAAGTCGGGACGTAATTGGTTCCAGCGAGTGAGCTTTTGCTCCGCCGCTTTTTCCCAGAGTTTTTTCAGCTCAGCCACAGAAATTTCCTTGAGCCAAGTATTTTGGGGATGGACGGCGATCGTCAGCGCGTCAAAGGCAATGGGCAATTCAATAAAGGGGACACCATTGGCAATGCACTCGTTCATTTCAGTAATGAGGATCGGGCGAGAGGCGTCACTAATATCCGTTTTGCCGCTACAAAAGGCGCGAAAGCCAGCAGATGTCCCTGAAAAAGCAACGGCAATATCGGCCTCTTGACCATTGGGCGTGGTCTTAAACCCTTCGGCGATCGCCCTGGAAATGGGATAAACCGTGCTCGATCCATCCACCCGAATCACCTTGAGCATTGGGTCATTAGATGCCGCCTCCATTGTGCAGCCCACAAAGATGATGGCCAAAAGGGGTAAAACGCCGCGCCTCAATTGCTGAAACTGCATCACTCAAGCCTCACTCTAAAAATGACGGATATTGCATCAATTAGAAAATTGGTGAATTCAACTATTTCCCCACTAAAACAAAATCACTAAAAACGATGAATAACTTGCCAAAACTATTTATAAATAAAACTTCAAAGATGAGTTATTAATATAAATCCTTCTAAAGTTAGTAACTTGAATTCAAAGAATTGAGACTTAAAAAGTCTTATCTTAAGGTATTTCGTTAGCCCTTCTCCCTAGAGAAAGTATTGTTGAGAACACCCTAGCGATAATCTTAGGCTGCCTTTGGTCTCAGGAACCTAGAGATTAAGAAAATTTTTATAAATTGCTTCCTTGAAAGTATTCCTCACTACACCCAGCGGAAAACTAAGTTTAGACTGCCCTACCCAAGCTTTGGTTCAGATCGACAGAGACTGCACAATAATAAAAAAACTTAATTAACAGATGGAGTCGTTCTTAACCTAACCTTTACATCGTTCCCGTATTATCGCCCTAGCTTGTCTTTGAGTCGCGATAGATTTGTCGTTGCTATCGAGCAAGCTGTCATACAGCCCTTGTTCTAAAAACTATGGAGCACATGAACGGGGATGAGAGCCTCGTGCCTGCTGTCAGCGCACAATCGTTCTAACTGTTTGGAGCAGTCTCAATCCTCACGAGAGGGGCTGTAACTACTGATGCATCAATGCATTCGTTCATTGTCCTTACTTGCGATCGCGCTTATGATCTTCAAACTCAGAAAATCTCGAATTCTCATGATCCTCTCCGCTATTATTACCGCTGGCATCGTTGTTGCTTGCGGTCCTCAAGGAGGGGGTGGCCCAAATCAAGCGGGCGAGACGATAAATATTAATGGTGCCGGCGCCAGTTTTCCTGCCCCCCTTTACCAAAACTGGTTCAAAACCTACGCCCAGCAGGTTGATCCCAACGTCCAAATCAGTTATCAATCCGTTGGCAGTGGTGCTGGTTTGGAGCAGTATATTAACGGCACAGTGGATTTTGCTGGTTCCGATGCACCGATAGCCGGCGATCGCCTGAAGTCCTTTCAGGAAAGATACAAGGCTGACCCCATCCAAGTTCCCATGGTCGGTGGTGCCGTTGTCTTTGCCTATAACCTGCCCGGTGTGGATGAACTGAAATTACCGCGGGCGGTCTATTGCGACATCGTCATGGGCAAAATTACCCGCTGGAATGATCCCAAGCTGGTTGCTGCAAATGAGGGTAAAACGCTTCCCGATAAACCAATTACCTTTGCCCACCGCTCTGACGGCAGTGGCACCACATTTATTTTCACAAACCACATCAACACCGTGTGTCCTGGCTGGCCGGCAGGGGTTGGCACCTCCGTCAATTGGCCTGTGGGTGTTGGTGGCCAAGGCAATGAAGGCGTGGCTGCCCAAATTCAGCAAAACGAAGGCACCATTGGCTACGTCGAGTATGCCTATGCCAAACTCAACAACTTGCCCCGCGCCCTACTGGAAAACAAGGCAGGTAACTTCGTCTATCCTTCCCCGGAAGCTGCCTCCAAAGCCTTTGAGGGCGCTGACGTTCCCGAAGATTTTGCATTGCTAGTGCCGGATCCCGAAAATCCCGAAGCCTTTCCCATCGCTGGCTTGACATGGATCTTGGTGTACCCTGAGTACCAAGATGGCAGAAAATGGCAAGCCCTTGAAAATGTGCTGCTTTGGGCACTGGGCAATGAGGGCAAAAGCATTGCCGAACAACTGGACTATGTTCCCATGCCTGACGACATCGTCGCGCGAGTCAAGGCAACCCTCGATAAGGTGAAAGTCACAGGCTAAATCATGCAACCGCAGGGGGAGTGTTTCCCCCTCGCAATCCCCTAGGATGAAAAAGAGCCAGTTATGGCAATTGAGGCAACTGGTCAATATTACCCGTGAAACCCTATGGCTGTTACCAGCACTCCCCCTGAATCACCGGATTTGGCTGCGATTGAGGCACGGAAAAACCTCCGCTACTACCTCGATCAATCCTTCTACTATCTGACAATGGTCTTTGCCTTGGCGGTGGCTGTTGCCCTGCTCTGGATTGTGATTCAAATTGGCCTTGCGGCTATACCTGCAATTACACGATTTGGTCTGCGCTTTCTGGCTAGCACCACATGGGATCCGGTGCAAAATATCTACGGCATCCTACCCCAAATCTACGGTACCCTTGTTAGTGCCCTCATTGCCCTACTGGTGGCAGTTCCCCTAGGACTGGGTATTGCCGTCTTTCTCAGTGAGGACTTTCTACCTACGTACATTCGTACCCCAATTGCCTTTGCGATTGAGCTATTAGCTGCCATTCCTAGTGTGGTCATTGGCCTGTGGGGCATCTTTGTGCTGATTCCCTTTTTGCGGCCATTTTACAATTTCCTGCACGAGTACCTCGGCTGGATTCCTCTCTTTGGTACCAGTCCTCGCGGTAACAGCATCCTCACCTTAGGTCTAGTGCTGGCGTTCATGATTTTGCCCCTGATCACCTCCATTTCACGGGAAACGCTGGTTTCTTTGCCTCCTTACTTACGCCAAGGAGCAATGGCTCTAGGCGCCACCCGCTGGGAGACGATTTTGCGGGTGCTCATTCCTGCTGGCTTCTCTGGAATTGTGGGTTCGATTATGTTGGCTCTCGGTCGGGCGATGGGGGAAACGATGGCCGCAGCTATGCTCGTGGGCAATACCAACCGCATCAGCCTCTCAATCCTTGAGCCGGGTTCGACGATCGCGTCATTGATTGCCTCCCAGTTTGGGGAAGCAGGGCGAGAGCAAGTGGCTGCACTGCTGTATGCCGGTTTAGTGCTCATGATCCTGACACTGCTGGTCAATATCTTGGCAGAAATCATTATTAAGAAGTTTCAAAACGTTGAGCGATAGGTTGCACCATGACAGAGATCAGTAACCGCCTTTCTACCGCAGAGATTCAACTAGGCAAGGTCTGGACTTCGGCACGAAACCTCTTTGGTCTGTTGATGACAGGTGTGACGGGACTGTTTGCTGTCATTGCGGTGATTCCCTTGGCAGCCATTGTCATCAATGTGGCGTCCCAAGGACTGCCTCGGATTAACTTAGATCTGTTTACAAAACTGCCACCGCCGCCGGGTTTGAGTGGGGGGGGCTTGGGAAATGCGATCGTTGGTACGTTAATCGTGCTCGCTGTTGCCATGGCGATTAGTGTTCCCATTGGCGTTTTGGGCGCTGTGTGGCTGTCCGAATTTGGGCGGGGGAGCAAAATCGCCTATTGGGTGCGGTTTTCGGCAAACGTTCTCAGTGGGGTGCCCGCTATCATTGCGGGTTTGTTTTCCTATACGATTGTGGTCATGACGATGGGCACCTTTAGTGCCTTTGCCGGTGGGGTTGCCTTGGCAGTGGTCATGCTGCCCATTGTGATGCGAACCACAGAGGAAGGCTTGGTGCTGGTACCTGAGGAGGTTCGTCTGGCAGCATTGGGATTGGGTGCCACTCGTTTTGAGACGGTAACGCGAGTTGTTCTCCCTGCGGCGTTGCCCTCTATTGCTACTGCGGTAACTCTAGCGGTGGCGCGGGCAGGGGGTGAAGCGGCACCTCTCCTCTTTACGGCTCTGAATAATAATTTCTGGTCAACGGATTTGTTTCGCCCCATTTCCACGCTTTCGGTACAGGTTTATTTCTTTGCCATCATTCCCTACAAACCCCAGCAGGAACTGGCATGGGCAGGCGCGTTGGTGTTGCTGAGCATCATTTTGATCGTCAGTATTGGCTCCCGCTTACTCACTCGTAAGAAACGCTACTAAAGACTTAAAAGGTAACTGTTCTATGACAACTTACCCTAAACCTACTCCTAAAGTGGTTTTCCAAGTGCAGAACGCCTCGATTTTTTATGGCTCATTTCGGGCAGTACGGGATGTGACGATGGACATCTATGCCAATGAAGTAACGGCTCTCATTGGCCCATCGGGTTGTGGCAAGAGCACGCTGCTGCGCTGTTTTAACCGCATGAATGATCTGGTGCCGGGTGCTCGGGTAGAGGGCAAGATTACCTACCACGGCA
This sequence comes from Thermosynechococcus sp. HY213, assembly GCF_031460975.1. NCBI lineage: Bacteria > Bacillati > Cyanobacteriota > Cyanophyceae > Acaryochloridales > Thermosynechococcaceae > Thermosynechococcus > Thermosynechococcus sp. HY213. The sequence continues at coordinate 19,073 of NZ_JAVKVB010000001.1, forward strand.
AGGATCTGTACGCCAAGGAGGTGGATCCCGTGGAGGTGCGGCGGCGTATTGGTATGGTGTTCCAAAAGCCTAATCCCTTTCCCAAGTCAATTTATGACAATGTGGCCTTTGGAGCGCGGGTCAATAAGTATAAGGGGGATTTGGGTGAGCTAGTGGAAACTGCCCTACGGCAGGCGGCTCTTTGGGATGAGGTGAAGGACAAGCTCAAAGAAAATGGTCTGTCGCTCTCTGGCGGACAACAGCAACGGCTATGTATTGCGCGGGCGATCGCCACCAAGCCCGAGGTCATCCTCATGGATGAACCCTGTTCTGCCCTTGACCCCATTTCTACCCTCAAGGTGGAAGAACTGATCCATGAATTGAAGCAGAACTACACGATTGTGATCGTGACCCACAATATGCAACAGGCGACTCGGGTGAGCGATCGCACTGCCTTCTTTAATGCCGAGGCCACAGAACGGGGCAACCGGGTAGGCTACCTCGTTGAGTATGACTATACTAGCATTGTCTTCAATAACCCCAAAGAGCAAGCCACGATGGATTATGTCAGTGGCCGTTTCGGCTAAGGTCTAAAGCGGCGGCTGCTGCTGGTGCCAAGGGGTCGCCTGTTCATAGGCATAGGCAACGTGAAATAGGGTCTCTTCCCCTAGGACGTTGCCAATCAATTGCAGACCAATGGGCAGCCCTTCGTGATCAAAGCCACAGGGGAGGCTCAAGCCTGGTAGCCCGGCAAGGTTGACGGGAATGGTCATCAGATCTGACAGGTACATACTCAGGGGGTCGGCGGTTTTCTCCCCAGCTTTGAAGGCAGTGGTGGGAGCTGTGGGGCAGACCAAAACATCCACCTGTGCAAAGGCTTGGGCAAAGTCTTCTTTGATCAGGGTGCGTACCTTTTGTGCCCGTAGGTAGTAAGCATCATAGTAGCCAGCGGAAAGGGCGTAGGTGCCAATTATGATCCGTCGCTTCACCTCAGCCCCAAAGCCTTGGGCGCGGGTTTTCATGTACATTTCAAGGAGATCGCTGGCTCCTTCAGCGCGAAAACCAAAGTTCACGCCATCATAGCGGGCTAGGTTTGCCGAGGCTTCCGAAGGGGCAATAATGTAGTAGGTGGGCAGGCCGTAGGCAAAGCGGGGACAGGAGAGTTCAACAATCGCGGCCCCCAATTCCTCTAGGGTTTTTAGGGCGGCCTCAAGGGCAGATTTCACTTCTGGTTGGATGCCTTCACTCACTGTTTCTTGAATAACGCCAATGCGCATTCCCTTGAGATCGGGTTTGAGGGCTTGGGTGTAGTCGGGAATCGACACGCTGAGACTGGTGGCATCCTTGGGATCATGCCCCGCGATCGCCCCCAAAAGAATCGCAGCATCAGTAACTGTCGGTGCCAAAGGCCCAATTTGATCCAATGACGACGCATAGGCAACAAGGCCATAGCGCGACACCAAACCATAGGTCGGTTTGAGGCCGACCACCCCACAAAAGGCGGCGGGTTGACGAATGGAACCGCCGGTATCGGAACCAAGGGCAGCCGCACATTCCCCGGCAGCAACGGCGGCAGCAGATCCCCCAGAAGACCCCCCAGAGACCCGCTCTGGATGCCAAGGATTGGCGGTGAAACCAAAGGCAGAATTTTCGGTGGAGCTGCCCATGGCAAATTCATCGAGATTGGTTTTGCCCACCATAATCGCGCCAGCGGCCTGCAATTTTTGGGTCACGGTGGATTCGTAGGGGGGGACAAAGTGCTCCAGCATCTTAGAGGCACAGGTGGTGCGCACACCGTAGGTGCAAAGGTTATCCTTGATGGCCAAGGGAATCCCTGTGAGCACACCAATCTCTTCACCGGCAGCAATGCGCTCATCTACAGCGGCCGCTTGGGCAAGGGCGCGATCGCCCGTCACGGTTAAGAAGCTATGGAGCGTTGGCTCCACTTGGGCAATGCGATCTAAGTAAGCTTGGGTAATTTCAGTGGCGGAGCGTTCTTTGCGAACGAGTTGACGGTGGAGCTCCTGAATCACTGACATAAATGCAGATTCCCTAGTGACAATGCAACACTGGCGATCGCGGGCATGGCCGCAAACAGGCCAATCTTAAGTTTAGCAATGTGGCTGATCATTTATTGCTCCAGATGCAGCGCTTTGGCACAGGGCTGTCTCTGAATCAATCAGCGATATATTAGGAATCAAGAAGCCCTGACGACGGTGCTCATGCCCTTGGGGAGTATTCGATGGAACCGCTCGACCCCGTGGATCGGGAAGCCTTTACCAACCCGACATTGCAGCGATTGTTGTTCTTTGTCTATTTGCTGCCCATTTTTGGCATGATTCCAGCACTGTGGCAGTTGAGTCGCCGGGGGAGCGATCGCCAGACCCGACAAGTGAGCCGCCTCGCTGTTCTCATTGGTCTCATTTGGCTGTTGGGCTATGGCCTGCTGAATGGGGCGGTCAGCGTGAGTGAAGCCCAGTCTCTGCATCATGGCCTATTACTCTTTCTCAATAGTCTCTGGGGATCCGCCTATTTTCTGGTGAACTTGGGGCTGATGGTACAGTTGTGGCAGGGGCGATCGCTGCAATTGCCCTTCCTACAACGTCTGATGAAATACCTGCCATGACCCCCAAGCGCTGGTTTTGGCCCCTGTTGGGATTCAGCGCCATTCTGGTGCTCATCCTCTGGTTGATATCGGCACTCACGTGGCTCTATGTGCAGGTGGCCTTTACTGCCCCCTTTTTGGCCAATCTCTTGGTGCTGATTTTCATTGGTCTATTGGGGGGGCTGCTCTATACCTTCTTTCGTTACCTGTACTTACTTGAGCGCAAGGGCAAGCCCGCCACCGCTACGCCCCAAGCCCCCCTCGATAAAACGGAGGCCGCCGCCGAAAACCTCAAAGCCCTACGGCAGCAACTGAGTCAAATTGAAGATGAGGTGGCACGGCAAGCACTGTTGGCACAGGCACGGGAGCTGGCGGAGGATTTTTACCGCCAAGAATTGCGCATTGTAGTCTTTGGCACCGGTTCGGCGGGTAAAACCTCTCTTGTCAATGCCCTCATGGGGGAGATGGTGGGGGAAGTGGCACCAACAATGGGCACGACGGCGGTGGGGCAAACCTATCGTTTTTGGCTACCTAATACAGAGCGGGAAATTCTGATTACCGATACCCCCGGCATTTTGGAGGCGGGTGTGGCTGGTACCTACCGCGAGCAATTAGCCCGCCAACTGGCCGCCGAAGCAGACTTACTCCTTTTTGTGCTCGATGATGACCTGCGCCAGTCGGAATATACCCCCTTGGTCAACTTGGTGGAAATGGGCAAGCGATCGCTCTTGGTGCTCAATAAAATTGACTTGCGCTCCGAGGCCGATCAACTGGCTCTTTTGCGCCATCTACGGCAGCGGGTCAAGGGGTTGATTCCACCCCAAGATGTGGTGGGTATTGCCGCCCGTCCCCAACCGATTCGCCTCGACACAGGAGAGTGGTTAGAACCCGAACCCCATATTTGGCCATTGATTCGGCGGCTGAGTGCCATTCTCCGCGAGGAAGGGGATGACCTCGTGGCAGATAATATCCTCTTGCAGTCGCAACGCCTAGGGGAGCAGGCTCGCAAAATCATTGATCAGCAACGGCGCCGCCAAGCCGATAAGGTAGTGGAGCGCTACCAGTGGATCAGTGCGGGTGTGGTCTGTGTCACGCCGATTCCCGGCGTAGATCTACTGGCTGCCGCCGCCGTGAATGCGCAAATGGTGATGGAAATTGGCAAGGTCTATGGCTGTGACCTGAATCGCGATCGCGCCCGCGAGCTAGCTCTTTCCCTAGGCAAAACCCTGGCCAGCTTGGGCATTGTTAAGGGAGCCATGAATCTCGTCGGTACGGCCTTGCAATTGAGCATGGGGGGGCTGGTGGTGGGCAAAGCCGTCCAAGGAATTACAGCCGCCTATCTCACTCGGATTGCGGGCAAAAGTTTTATGGAATATTTTCGCCACAACCAAGACTGGGGCGATGGTGGCATCAGTGAAGTAGTTCAACAGCAATTTGAACTCAATCGCCGCGATGAATTTATTCGCTCCTTTGTGCAGCAGGCGATCGCCCGCTTACCGTCGCAACTTGGCACCATGATGCCTGAAGCAATGAAAACACCCTTATCCCATGAGGAAGAGCTGCCTTAAGGTATTCTTAGGATTCCCCCAAGGGTCTTAGCAAAAACCGCTACTATGTTCAGTAACTATTTTATGTTACCGATTTCGGATGAGTCTCTCGACCCGCAGTCCCGATCTTGAGGTGGAACAACTGCCGCAGTTATTGCAGGCAGCTCGGTCTCGTTATTTGGCCGGGGAGCGATCGCCCGCTGTGACGAAGCCCCTCTCTCAAGCCCTGCGAGCCATCCTCGAGCGCAACATTGATACCCATCTGAGTCAACGCGGCGGCTATCTCCAACGCCTAGTGGAAGCCTATTTTCGCCTCTTTCCTCGCTGCCTAGAAAACTTGAGCCGCGATCAACTCCAACAGCAGGCAGTGCAAAAAACGGTGCAGCGGTTACTGCAAATTCCCGCCACCGTCATTCAAGACGAGTACGATCGCCTCAATCGTGGCCAGTACAATCAACCCCTAAAGCAACTGGTGCTTGCCTTTAGTCGCCCAGCCCTAGCCAACCGTAATCCCTCTCCCGAATTGACAGAGGCCGAGTGTTTCCTTGCCTTCTTTATCCAGTGCCTACGTCAAGAACTCGGCGCAACGGTTCTCCTATCCCCCCAGTTTCGCCAAGAGTACCGCGATCTCCTGCGCACGGTGTGTCTGGGGAGTTCTGATCCCGAGCAATGCCAAAGTAACCTCACGGGCTGGCTCTGGGAAGCAATGAAATCCTTTGACCCCCTCAAGCCCTTTGGTGCCACTGGTCATGGTCGTCCCACCTTTGAAGCATGGGTGCGCACGGTCATCAGCAATAAACTGGCGGATGAAAAACGCAAACTCCTCAAGCGCGAGGCCGATGAACTGCTCTTCTATGACAACCGCGCCCTGCAAGTCTTTCAAGATCGTTATCAAGCAGCACCCCCTGAGGTACAACGGGAGATTGATCCCAAAGCCTGCGCTCAGTTGATTACGATTGTCCAAACGGAAATTACCGATCCCCGTATCCGTGCTTCGACGGCTCGCTTGCGCCAGCACATTGCCCAACTCTTGGGCTGGACGATCGAGTACACCCGCGACATTCATCAACAGGTGCGGCGTATTCTTGGACGTTATGTGCAGTCCACTCGCTCTCTGAACATTTGCTCCACCGACAGCAACCAAGAATGGATTGACAACTATCCCGATACCCGCACACTGCCAACCAGCAATGGCCAAGGGGTGGAGTGCATAGTGGAGTTTCTCAATGATCCGCAGACGCCGACATGGGTCAGGGATTGGTGTGAGCGTCGCCGTACCCAAGCCGAAATTGCCCGTGAACTCTTTGTCAGCCAGCCCACGATTTCTCGCTGCCTCGGTCGTGAATACCGCCTGTGGCTCTACCGTAAATTCTTTCAAGATCCCCAGATTCCGCAATGGATGAGGCGATGGTATGAAACCCAATCAATCCCCAGCCCCCACCAACGACGGCAAACCCGCCGTGAAATTCACCCTGATTATGCCCGTGGCCGCTACACCGCAAAACAAATTGATGAGCAAATAGAGGCCAAACTTGCGCAGTGGTGTGAGCATAACGATATTTACTACCTTCCCTAGGCAGCCTCGCTTTTTCGTACTTGGTTTGGATGACGACGGCTATGACTTCCTTTTTGGCACCGACTGTTCCCATTCGTTCCCTGATATTGGATGCCGCCCATGCGGTGCTTCAGGGATGTCGTCCCAGTCGGCAACGGCAGGTTCTGCCCTATTTGGTTGCCCTCTACGCCTTCATTGACTGGTGGGAAAATGAGGGTGTTCCCAGTAAGCAGGATGATCTGGACGATCTGCCCGATGATCTGACCTTGAGTACCACTTGGTGTGAGCGGCCAGAGGTTCTTGACCTTGTGGACATTGCGGATCTCAACTTGGAAGGGGTGCAGTTATCTATCTATCCTGTCGAGGCGGGAGAGTCTCTGCGGATTCATTGCCCGACATTTTTGGGGGTGATCAACGCCGATTTGGCAGTTGCTGTTGGTTTGGATCGCGATCGCCGTCAGGCACAGATGCTGGGTTTTTGCGATCGCCAGACCCTTCTTGACTACTGGCAACACCATCCAGCGGATGCCCAAGGCTATGGCACCTTTCCCCTAGAGCACCTGCAACCCATCTTCTACTTGCCTGAGCAAATTAGCTTCCTCAACCCGCTGCCCCGAAGCACACCGCTGGCCACCAAGGGCAATACCTACGGTCAACCCCTCGACACTCTACCGCAACTCACCCAGCGCACGGCTGTTGCTGAACCTGAAGGGTTGCCCCTCGACAATGAAACCGCAATCCAACGCCTTTTACAAGCCCTCCAAGGCTACACTGAAACCTCGGAAATTTCCCTCTCCCAAGATTAGGATTGGGCTTCTGGGGGCGATGTGTTTTCGGGTGAGTGCTCGCGGTAGTAGGCCTGTGCTCCCTCTTTGGTATGAATCTGACCGGGTTGAGGACGGCGATGGGTTTGCAGGCCTTGCAGCACTTCTGATAAGGTCAAGCCTTCCGGCAGGGGCGATCGCACTTCCCGCACCTTGTGCCACACCGAGCGCGACATCATTAAACTGCGGCGAACCGGTTCCGCCCAGCTTTCAAGGTAGGCTTCTCGCTCCCCTTGGTAATCCGTCGAAGACAGCAGTAGAGGTACGGGCGGATAGGCCTGCACCAAGCGAGCAATGTGGGTCAGTACCCCTGGATACAGATTTGTATAGGCAGGATGTACTGTTAAGTCTAGCCAGTGGGGCGTGTGTCCATCTTGGCTGGTATGGAGTGTATAGGAGGCGATCGCCACCTTCCGCTGTGGTTCAAACACATAAGCACGATGCACTTGTACCTGTTGCGACCAACTGGCCAAACCGTGGTGTAGCCAATCCAAAAGACTCGTTTGAAAGTCCCGATAGTGGCGATTAAAGACTTGGCGCACCAGTGCCGGCATCGACATCGTATCCAACTCATGCAGCAACCGTGCATCAGCATTCGTGACCTTCAGCAAATTAGGCAAGCAAGGTGTGCCCTGTGCCAGTTCTGCCAACTGATCCGCTGAAATTTGCCAGTAGGTGAGATGCGCCAAGGGTTGAAAGCCATTTTGGCGGTAGAGGTCTAGTGCTTCACGGTGGTCAATATTGATTTCAACCATCCAAGTACGGGCTTCCACAAGGGTACTAAAACAGTGGCGCAGGAGTTGTGTCCCCACCTCCGTAAACTCTTGGGCGGCCAATTGCTGCACCTGCCATGTGGTGCGACTTTCATTAAAGGGAGCCACCTGCACAACGCCCAACACTTGGTTGTCCCGCTCCGCAACATAAATCCGCAGCTTGCTCATCCCCGTTAGCCACTGCAATAGATGCAGCGGTGAGGTCATCAGGCCACCCGCCAAGGACGGCAGACCAAAGGGTTGATCATGTACCCCTTCATGGCACAGCCGCTGTTCCACCACCTCCACATCCCGATAGGCCAAGGGACGGATAATCAAATCACCAGTGGAGGGCAAGTCGGAAACCATCAGCCGGCACCAATCACTACTTCCATCTTAAGGACTCCAGTCCCAAAATAAAGGGGCGATGCCCAACGACAACCGCCCCAGCAACATAAATTGTGCAAAATCGCCTTAGTAAAGTTCTTCCTCTTGGTTGGTGAGGATTTTGCAGTCAGAACGGGGATAGGCGACACAGGTGAGCACAAAGCCCTTCTCGATTTGGTCATCATCCAAGAAGGATTGATCCGACTGATCCACTTCCCCTTCCAGCAGCTTGCCGGCACAGGTCGAGCAAGCACCAGCACGGCAGGAGAAGGGCAGGTCTAAGCCTTGCTCTTCAGCCACATCCAGAATGTACTCATCTTCGGGCACGTCAATTGTTGTTTCGCTTCCATCAGGACGCACTAGCGTTACTTTGTAGGTTGCCATGAATCTTGTCCTCTCATGTATGGAAAAGGCAGGGAGCCATCACGCTCCAATTTAGATACTAGGGGAAAACCCTAACCTTGATGGTTGGATTCAAGTCGCTCCTTGTATCGTTTTCGTAATCTAAGGCTCCCAAGGTATCTGAAATACTTATAGACATTGAACCCTATGGAGAAAATTAAGCAAACTCGATGACTGGCTCTATTCTCCGACTCGATGGCGCGGGGGCACAACCAACTCCCCTGTCCGATACCGATTCACCATGGCCGTTAGGGCTTGCTCCATCTCACGGCTAAAGCGTTGGGGATTCCACAGGGGGGCATAGCGTTTAGCTTGGCGCAGTTTCCAGCTGACCTGCTGCCGCAGCGCTGGCTCCGTCCCGAAACGAATTCCCCAATTCACATACTCCTCATCATTGAAGGCAATCCCCTCCTCAACGCCGACATTTTTCAGGAAAGTATAGGTGTGCCGTGCCACAAACTGCTGGCCTACCTTTGTAACAATTGGCACCTCCAACCAGAGGGCTTCAAGACTCATTGCTCCCCCAGCATAGGGATAGGTATCCAGCACCACATCCACATCATAGAGATTGGCACGGTGGATCTCTGGCAGATTTGATGTCAAGAAATAGAGTTTGCTTAAATCAAATCCGGCAGCTTCCGCCACACTGCGGCACCACTCCTCAAAAATCGAGCTACTAGCGTGGTACTTGACAATGAGTACAGCATTTGGCACCGCTTCAACAATGGCAAATAGCAGCTTGAGCATTTCGGGTTGAATTTTACTGGCTCGCTGGGCACACAGAAAGATCACCGTATCGGCACTCAGCCCCAATTGATCGCGAATCCCAGTTTTGTTGGCCACCTCATAGCCATCAAGGGAGAGATAACAATCCGGCAGGCGCCACAGGGTTTCTGTGTACCATGCCTGCGCTCCCTCGGGAAGAATATACGGGTCAACAATAAAGTAATCTACTGTTGGCAAGCCAATGGCATCAAAGCCCACCCATGTCGCTTGTACAGGTGCTGGCTTGAGGGTGAGAACTTGATAGGTAAGGTCACTGGTGCAGCTATCTAAGTCAATGAGAAGATCAATTTTATCGTCATAAATCTGCTGAGCAATCTCATTGACTTTTGTGTCACAACTGCGAAAGTAATCGAAACTAGCTTGAAACCAGCGAGAAAGTTGGTCTTCCTTACTGGTACGAAACCATGGATTATAACCATAAAATTCAAACTGCTGGCGATCGTACAACCGAATAAAGGCACGAACCTGATGACCCGCAGGATGCTCGTGAAAACAATTGCCAATAAATCCAACCTTAATTTTCTCAGTAGATGAACTCTCTATAGAAGAATGTAAAGATCGTTGATAATTAGCATAGTAATTATTGACGGGTAGAAAGTACTGAGCATTTTCATAAAAGACTTTATTACGCCTGTTATAGATTGGTTTAATCTTAGAAGGTTCATCAAATTGATGTGTCAGATGAAAGTAAGAAGAGATAGCATAAAAGATGCTGCCAAAGTCAATTTGTTGACTGCTGATATTCTCTGCAAGAAATTGATTACAGCGATCGGCGTTCTCAAGCCATCTCTTCCACAGATTTGCAACTTCTTCAGAATAATTGAGATCATACTTAAACGTTTGTAGCACGTGCAGTTTAGAAGTGGGGCTGACATCCTCCCCCAAAAGTGTCAGTGGATAATCAAAGAGCTTATTTGCACAGTAAAGTGCCAACTCATGTAACTTGCTCTTAGCACAAATACGAGAAAGAAACTCGTACAATCCCCATTTTTCCTCAGCAATTTTTAGATAAACCTCAGCTAGGGAAGGAGCTAGGTTAGCAGGATGATTATTGAGCATTTCAAACACTGCCTTCTCAAGCGCAGGTTGCAGTGATGGATATTGGCCTAGCGCTTTGATAAACTCAGGCAACCCCTCTAGCTCACTGTTGTCACCCACTAAGTGCTGCACTGTATTAACAACATCATCAGGGTTAATTTCCTCTAAGCCTTCATTTGGTGGCAATAAAGCAGTGAGTTGATGTAACAAGTGAGTAATTTCTTCTGTGCCGAATCGTAATTGAAGTGAGAGGTTAATTAATTTCAACCCTATCTTGAGGTTAGGGGTAAATTCGTAGGCGTAGCTTGTGAGAGCAAATTGCAATTCTAAGGTGTTGCAGGGTAAATTTGCAAGCTCCAATAAGATGGGTGCCCATGTTGCCGTAATTTCTACTTGCTCTTCTTCAGTAAAGTCACTGAGATACGCTGACCACAGCAGCTGTGCCTCTGTCTCCTTGCCCTGAAAAATGTACGTGGCGCCTTGATAGGCAACCCAGTAGTGCTCTGCAGGAAACTGCTCGCTCAATGTCTCGCAGGCAGCTAGTACATCCTCATATCGTCCCTGTTCAAGATAATAGCGAAGTCGCTGCTGCCAGTTGCCCAACATTACCACAGACTCTGTCAACACCTGTTCTAGAAATGCTTCCCATTCGCGGGCACGAACTGACCATGTGCAGTGGCAATTGATGTAGTCCACTTGAGCACGGAGATGGGCATCGAGGGCGGCATGGGCTTGAGGGTCTTTAAACCGTTGAATCACCTGATCAAGCACGCAGCCATAGGCAGCCAGATAGTCCTCGTGGGGAAGAGGGATGAGGTCAGCAAAGCCCGCTGTTGTTTCAGGGAGTGCCCCCAGTTCACTAGTAATGACGTAGCAACCACTGGCCATAGCCTCCATTGCGGCAATGCAGGAGGTTTCAGCAAAGGCATTCGTATAAGCCCAAATGGCAGTGGATTTAAGGGCTTGAGCTAGTTCTGGTTGGGGGAGTGAGCCAATATAATTAACATTGGCCAAGTCATGGCAGCGTTGGTAAAGGTTCCCATACCGCTGTTGATCCTCAGCCTCGCTGGCTTGATAAACCTTCATGCTGGAATAAACATTGAGACGTACTGCGGGATGGCTCGCCTGCAGCGAAGGCATGAGATCAAGAAGTAGATGCAAACCGCGAAAGGGGGTACTCGTATAGGCCAGCGTCAAGGGTTGCGCCTTTGCCTTAAGGATAGATTCTGTAGGATCAAAAAGGTTTTCAAAACAAGGGGCAATGGCATTACGCAGGACAGCGGTTTTCTCAACAGGAATCTTGAATACTTCAATATATTGCTCTTGCTGCCATTGACTAATTAAGATAATCCGTTGATAGACCTCTTGATGTTCAGGGGATTGCAAAGATTCAACGGCAGGTTGATCGGCAGCGTGTTGTGTCCATAGTAATAGGGGAGTCTGGGGTGGCAACACTAAACGAAGCTGGTCAGCCGCAGCGGTACTATTTAAAATAATGGCCACATCAGGTTGCAGTTGCTCAAGGAATGGCAGCGTCAGCCAAGCTAGGGGCAGATGGGGAACCTGCCGAATACATTCAATATGCCGCGTGTTATTGAAGAGCCAGACCTCGTGCCCTCGCTGTTGCAATTGCTCCGCCAGATAACACAACGCCGACTGTGACCCCCCTAAGGGAGCTTCATAGGGTGTGTTGAGTGTGTACTGCCAACCAATCCGATCAATAAAGAGAATGCGCATAGGAGCAGAGGGTAACTGACCAGACTAATTTTCTCTTAAGGTAATAGTTTTTGGTGAAAAAAGCCAAGAATACCTCGTTTTAGCTCTAATTTGGTTTGACTGAGTAAAGCCAACTTTGACTTAAAACTTAACTTAAGACTAATATAGCTATTCCAATCAAGAATGAGACATTATCCAGCACAATACTCGCGAATCATCTCATCCATAGAACAGTTTGACCCCGCATACATCCGCGCTTGCTTCAGCGCACTAAAGTCATGCTCAATCACATTCAAAATAAAATCTAGATATAAATAAAAGGCCAAGAATACAGAATTCTTGGCACTTCAGGTTTTATCAGTAAAACTCTGCAAAAAAACTTAGGCAGTCCTACTGCATTGACCTAAGAAGGGCAGTTAGGAAGAAGGGCAGCTAGGAGCATTATTATTGGCGCCTGTCACAATTGTAGAGGTCGTGATACCGTTGTTCACCGTCACACAACCTGTGACCCCTGTCCCTTGGTCGTCAATAGAGGTCGTTTGGGCGATAGCACTTGCCCCAGCATTAACCGTAATTCCAGGCGTGTTGTATCCATCAGGTGTCGAGACCCCTAGCTTCAGGGTTGTGACATCAGGTGCAAAATTTGTGTTTTCCAAACGATAGGCCTGTTGGGCACGGTTGATGGCACCGATCGTGTTCTTGGCGCTAGAGAGACGAGCTTTAGCCGCCTGGTTGAGCATGGAGGGCAGGGCAATGGCGGCCAAGATACCGATGATGATCACCACCACCAGCAGTTCAATCAGGGTGAAGCCTTCGTTGGCTTTTTTCTTGGCCAGCAGGTGCTGGAGGAATTTCGCTTTCAGTTCGGTTTTCATATTTTTGAGACTCCTTAAGTCAAGAGATATTCGCCTCTAGGCATAACATACCCACCCCCTGCAGCAAAATTAACACCCCTGCTAAAAAGTTTCCGATTTTTTCCCCGCTACTACTGGAGTGCCCTCGGTAGGCGTCATTCCCAATCTGCTAAATTTGCGGTAGCTGGCTCGCGTGGTATCTTCGCCTCATGTGCAGTAGGCTAGTCTATAGTTATCAAGCCTGATCAGTCTCTTTATGAATAACCGTGGCAATGGCTTTGGCTGGGGATTTCTTGCAGGTGCCCTTTTTGGGGGCATTGCGGGTTCCCTTGTCACGCTTTTAGTCAAGGACAGACTGCGGCAAGCAGCTACGGGTGAATCCAGACGGCTGCGGGGGGATAAAGCCACTCCTCTCAACGGCAGTGATGACAACTTAATGGAGTCGATGCGCCTAGAGCTAGAGGCCAAAATTGCCCAAATTAATGAAGCGGTGGATGACCTGCAAAACCGCCTCAGCAACGAGGATCAGCCTTGAGCGGTAGGTAGAGTACGGCCGCTAAAACAAATAAAAGACTTGAGACGTAGGGATATTGCCTCAAGCCCAATCAAGGATTTACCGAAGGTTTCACGAAAATAGGGGACTAGTAGGCTAGACCCATGCTGCGGGTGGTTTCGGCACCCAAATAGACACGAATGCTCAAAAAGTCCGTCGGACAGGCCGTTTCGCAGCGTTTGCAGCCAACGCAATCTTCTGTGCGAGGGGAGGAGGCAATTTGACCCGCTTTGCAACCATCCCAAGGCACCATTTCCAGCACATCGGTGGGGCAGGCTCGCACACACTGGGTGCAGCCAATGCAGGTATCGTAGATTTTGACAGTGTGAGCCATGTGGTAACCGCTCCTAAAACGATCAGGATGACAGGTGGATGCCCTGCCGCCAACTCAGGAAGCCCCTAAGCTACGACAATAAGGGCAGTCTGGAGATAAATACCGAGATTTAGGATACCGCAGTGGTTGGTTGCGCGGCGGGGTGGATGAGCAAACTTCAAAGAATGTAACTTTTTTGTAAAGTCTGGTAAATTTACCTACTGTGGGGTCAATCTTAGTCATTTAATCCGTGGCGCTTGCTTGGGTTGCGGAACTTGAAAGGGTTCTAGGGATTCCAAGTACAGTGTAGTCGGATGCGTTGTGTGTGGTGGTCAATGTCTTGGAAGTGGTTGCCCCTTGCTGTGTGTAGTGCAGGCCTACTGCTGGTGCCTGTGCCTTCACCTCATTCCTTGGCTCAAACTTCCCCGCGCACAGATGCGATCGCTCCGTGGGAGATCATGAACTATGCCCGCGTGGTTCTGGAAATTGAACCCATTCGTCAAAAATACTATCGTCAAGCTCAGGTGGCTTTCCAAGGTCAAGTGCCCCGCAACTCTTGCTTTGGCATGAATCCCCAAAATATCCCCAGTGGCTTGGAGACCATCTGTGCTAACTATGTGCGTGAGGCAATGCAGGTGCTGAGGAAATATAATATGTCTTTAGAGCAATTCAATGCGATTACACTGCGAGCACAGCAGGACAGCGCCTTGAGTCAGCGTATTCAGGCCGAGATGGTGCGATTGCAGCGACCTTGAACCCATGAAACCCACTCAACCAACTCTAAGTATTATTACTGCGACCTATAATGCTGAGGAACACCTGCCACGGTTGATTGCGTCGTTGATTGCTCAAACCGATCCAGACTTTGAGTGGGTCGTTGCCGATGGTGGTTCTACAGATCGCACTTTAGAGCTAATAGAAGCAGCAACAGCTAAACTCAAGGCAGTCGTTGTCGACTCGCGACCTGACTTTGGGATCTATGATGCCCTCAACCGTGCTATTCGCCTAGCCTCAGGAGACTATTATCTGGTGATGGGTGCAGATGACGAGCTCTTTCCTGAGGCAGTTGCCCAATACAAGATCGCTTGCGAGGAAACAGGGGCGGATTTTGTTACTGCTAACTATTACATAGGAGAGCGTGACATAGCGTCTGTTTGGCAGCCAGCATGGGAATGGCGGAAGGGAATGCAGGCTCACGTAACTGGTCATGCTGTTGGCTTGGCAATTCGACGCACATTACACCAAAGGGTTGGTCAATACTCCCGCCATTTTCCTCTCCTAGCGGATCAGCTTTTTGTTATGCAAGCAATTCGTGCAGGCGCAAGGGTTGCTAGGAGAGATTTTATTGCTGGGCGTTTCCATCCCCATGGAACCAGTGGTAGCGATCTTTTGGGATTGATTGTTGAGCTGTATCGGGTTCAAGTTCGTTTAGGACACTCCCTCCTTGTCCAAACCTTGCTACTCTTTTATCGGATTATCAGATGTTGGCCCCGCATTCAACAACAGAGATCAAAATTTCTGTTGTAATTCCTTTGTATAACAAAGCTAGGCATATTGCTCATACGCTGAGGAGCGTTTTGCAGCAAGCCAGCCCAGCAGCTGAGATTCTTGTGGTTGATGATGGGTCAACTGATGCTGGAGCTGAAATTGTTCGCGGCTTTTTGGATCAGGGTGTGCGTTTGATTCAACAGCCAAACCAAGGGGTGAGCGCCGCCCGTAATCGCGGATTACAGGAAGCCAGTTATCCCTACGTCGCATTTTTGGATGCTGATGATGAGTGGTTGCCCGAGCACTTGAGTACTCTTCAAACATTAATCACGGAGTTTCCGCAAGCCGCTTTGTGGAGTACATTTTGTTTAATTCGGCAACATGGGGACTACTATTTGCCACCAAGCGGGTTGCCATATGGCTGGCGAGGCATGGTGGAGCGGTTCTTTGAAGCCCATGCCCAAGGACTAAGCATTGTTAATTCCTCAACTGCTTGTGTTTGCAAGGAGGCGCTACTTTCTGTTGGGGGCTTCCCTGTGGGTGTCAAACTAAATGAGGACTACATCGCTTGGTGGCGCTTGGGGTACAAATACCCTGTGGCTCATGCAGTAATAGTTACTGTTATCTATAATCAAGATGCAGAGAATCGCTGCAGTAAAGTCCCTCAAGCTGCACTCCCTGCTTCATTACCCTTTTTAGTAGAGTTGTTACACTCTCAGCAAACTCCTTACCACCACCGCCGAGGGATTAAGGCCTGCTTTCGCCGAATTGCCATAGCCACATTGATAAACACCAAAATTAATGCAGAGACACTGAATACGAAAACTCTTCTTCGCCTCACATGGCGCAGTGGGTGCTATGAGTTGCTCCTAATCCTTGTTGTCCTTTATTTGTGCCCCAGAAGTTTTCTTGGGTTCCTTAAGCATAGACGCCATCGGCAACAGCGACAGCAGGCTAAGGAGCGGGCTAAGGATCTGTTAGGCTGAGATAGCATTAAATAAATAACCAACCCCCACAATTCCTAAGGTAGTTAAACTAATAAAAGTACCTAATAATTTTGGTTTTAAAACCTTTCGCAAAATGATCATTTCTGGCAAAGAAAGAGCAGTCACTGCCATGGTAAAAGATAAGACTGTACCGATAGGCATTCCCTTAGAAAATAGAGCTGAGGCAATGGGTAAAACCCCTGCAATATTAGTGTAAAGGGGTACTCCAATTAAAACAGCAACTAAGACGGCAAAGGGGTTATCTTTTCCTATCCATTCGCTAATAAGTTGAGCGGGCATATAACCGTGAATTCCAGCACCAATACCAATCCCAATTATCACATAAATCCAAACCGATTTAAGAATTTCACTCGATTGAAACCAACCAACTTTGAATCTATCTTCCCAGCTCATCTGAGAGGATCTTGTTAGTTCAATATCTTCATCTTGAGATTGTTTATGCTGTTTATTTTTTAATTCCCAAATAAAAGGTTCTACCCATTTTTCTAGCTTCAACAAGCCAATAATATAACCGGTAATAACAGCTAATGTAATCCCAAAAAAGATGTAAAATAAAGTTATTTTTAGACCAAATAAAGCGAATAATAAAAATACAGCAACTGCATCCACCATCGGAGCGGAAATAAGGTAGGAGAAGGTAATACCTAAAGGTATGCCAGCTTTAACAAAACCGATGAATAAAGGCACGGCAGAACAAGAACAAAATGGTGTTACTGCTCCTAAACTTGCTGCTAAAATATGCCCGCTTAATTTGCGTTTTCCTTCTAAATAAACTCTAACTTTTTCAGGTTCTAAGAAAGTTTGCAGTGTTCCAACTACAAAGCTAATTACAGCTAATAAGGTTAATATTTTTGGCACATCGTAAAAGAAGAAGTGCAAACTTTTGCCTAGGTGTGAATCTAGGGATAAGCCAAATAACTTCGTAACTATTTGAGCAGATAACCAATCAAAGGGGTAAAACAAATCCAGCATGTCTTTTTACAGTTAAGTTTGTAGCGAGCACTTAGGCTTTTTTCAAATTGAGAAAACCTCAAGCAATTGAAACGCTACCAATAGCAATACTCTACGGAATGTTATTTTAAGAAGGATGCAATTTCTTCAGGCGTTAAGACTTTTCCTTTGCTGACCACCTTGCCATTAATGGCCAAAGCAGGTGTTGACATTACTCCTCGGTTGGCTATTTCTAGGCTATCGGTTACGTGAGTAATTTCGGCCGCCAAGTTGAGATTTTTAACAGCAGTTTGAGTATTCACTTCTAGTTGTTGACATTTTTTGCAATTTGTGCCTAAAATTTCTATTTTTAATGTCATAATCTTTCCCTCTACTTTTAGGCGACATGCACCTAGGTCTGAGCGCTTTTCGTGTTTTATCCTGAGGCGATGCTTAACTCCGCTTGCACAAGTGTAGCACCCCTTCAGCTTTCCTGCTAAGGCTTGCTAGTGGTAAAGGGCGGAGTTCCCCGCCCATTCAGCTAAAAATTGCGAGCCTTAGCTACAGCCACAGCCTGTATGGCCACAGCCACCGCTTTCTTTGCAGGTGCCGTTGGCACAGGCTTCGGAGCAGTAGGGTTTGCCTTCAACCATGATGGCCTCGCTGAGGGAGACAATGCAGAGACAGTGGGGGCAAGCGCATTTCATTTGGGTAACGGTTGTCATGGCTTTTTCTCCAAATGGGTGACACAAGGGAGGTATGCTTCACCTCTCCTTTAATATATCTGAACAGTTGTTCAAACGTCAATTAGTTAGCACCTGATCAACGCCTATGATGGAAGTATGAATACTAGAATTTTTGCTCCTTCTCATCCTCATCATCCAGAGGCTTTGGCACGGGCGAGCGATCGCCTGCTCTCTACAGAAAAAGCCCAACGGATGGCGCAATTTTTTGGCCTGCTAGCCGATGCCAACCGACTGCGGATTGTAGCCTTGCTCGCCCAAGGGGAGTTTTGTGTTGGCGATATTGCCGTGGCACTGGAAATGAGCGAGTCTGCCGTCTCCCACCAATTGCGGATGCTTAAGGCCATGCGACTGGTCAAGTTTCGTCGCCAAGGGCGGCATATCTTTTATCAATTGCTAGATCACCATGTCCTCGCTCTTTATGAGGCGGTCGCAGAACACTTAGATGAAGACGCATCAGACACTTCAGGGAGTGGGAACGGGGCAAGATGAGGGTGAGGCAATTCCTGAACCAGCGGGGGCAGCTTCTAAAATTTGGGTTGTGGTTAGTGTTGTAAACGTAGCATAGGTGCAGCCCGTAAACGCTTTCAATTCTGAACGCTCAGGGGTGGCTCGGAATTCAGCATAGTTACTATTCGCAGCGGTGATTGCGTAATCATAGTCGGGCGTATCACTAAAGCCGATTTGTAAACTTGCGATGTCAGTGGTGAATGTGGGATTGGCCAAACGGTAGGCCTGTTGCGCACGGTTGACCGCACCAACGTTTGTTTTGGCTTGGGATTCGCGGGCTTTGGTGGCTTGATTTAACATGGAGGGGAGGGCGATCGCGGCCAAAATCGCAATAATGATGACGACGACGAGCAGTTCAATCAGGGTAAAGCCTTTCGAGAGGATGAGCGATCGGTAGAACCAAGGCAAATTAAGACGGTAAGGAGACATAGGGCGGCTCTCAGGTTAGACTCGTCTTCACTCTCAAGTGTTCCCACAGATCTCCGTAAAATTACAGGCAGCTCCCCTATAGCCCCAGTAGTTTTTTCTTGGCCGCTTGGAACTCCGCTTCTGAGAGTAGCCCCTGCTGGTACATGGCCATGAGTTGTTGCAGTTGCTCTAAGCCAGAGGAACTCGCCGAAGCACTGGTTTCAGGTGCTGGTTCGGGTTGGGATGGAGGTGGTTCAGGAGCAGGGGACGTTGGTGTGGGGCTAGGGGCTGGTGTGCCTTGAGCCAATTGATAGGTTTGGATCACCTCTTGGAGAATGGCGGCTTCTCGCTTATATTCAAGGCTGTCGCGTCCCCCAGCTTTGTGGAGTTCTTCCTCGCGTCGCTTCAAGTAGTTCAGTAGATGCTCATAGAGGGTTTGCTTTTGTTCTGGGGTTTCTGCGGCTGTAAGGATAGCGGTCACTTGGCGCTGAATTTCCTCTAAGTCGGGACGGCAGGCCAACACCTCTAGGACTTGGGTTACTTCCTCCCAGTTGGCGGCAATATCCACATCTTCAAGACCAACGGCGGTATGGCGGGTGTAGCGGATGGTGGCTTCGCGGGTGGCGCGGTTTTCTGCTTGTTTAAGGACATCAAGGGCGCGAGCAATCACCACCAGTTTTAGAATTTGGGGGTTTTCTGGAAAGACATCCCAGAAGGGGGGATCCTTTTGCAGATGTACGGGGATGGGCAAATCGCGGTTTTCTCCCCGCAGGCGGGCGCGTTTGGCGGTAATCATTTGGCCTCGCCAATCTTGGTAGGACTGCCGCAGTTCGGGCATGCCCTCAATACAGCGTAGGGAAAAGCCCCCCATCTCTTGGACAAAGACAATGCGGTGGCGTTCGCGATCGCCCAAGGGCTTAATGTCATCACTGGTAATGCTCTGGCCATTCGGTTTGACGAGGTTCTTGAGCAGGGGAATCAGTTTTTTGGCAGCCAAATCGGTAGTATTTTCACCGCCGACAATGGCGATATTGGTATTCACTGAAGGAGTAAAGCCAGCATCACGACCACTCATGACCGCTTGGGAGAGCAATAGCAGTGGCTTTGATTTCTGATAGGCCATGCGCAGGACACTGAGGATTTCCCCTTCATCATTGCGATAAACCTGCAACAGGCGATCGCAGGCAGTGAGATCCCGCACAAGGCGGCTCTCTTCTGGGGCATTTTGCACGGTGCGCCGTACGGTTTCTTGGATAATCTCCCGCAGATCACTTTCTTGGACATCCGCTAGTTGTGCCAAATCCAAGAGACGCATCACCTCATTGGCGGCGCGGGTTTCCTTCCAGAGGGGACTGGCCTCCTGCAACACCGTTGCTGCCGTTGTGGTACAGAGTTGGTTCAGACCAATGGCAAATGTGGACTGCACCCCGGTATTGGCACCCGCATAGCGTTCCACCAAGTCTTGATAGAGGCCATTGAGTTCTTGGCGATCGTAGAGCTTCACCCCATTGATTCGCAGGGCATCGGCACTATCCGCTTGACTATCGGCCATCGCCTTGAAACCATCCCGTAAATTGAGGAGCCGCTGGTTGAGCTTGGCAAGACGTGCCTCCATCCCTTGCAGCCATTCCTCCAGTTTGCCCATCACCTCCTTGGCCAGAATGCGGGCTTTGGCTTGAATGATGGCATTGAAACTGCCCTCAATCCCCTCTAGAGCCTGCTGGCAAAATTCCTCCATTTTGGCTTGCTTGGAGATGCCAAAGAGAGTGCTAAAGTGCTGGATGTCCTGCAGGGCATTTTCGTATTGTCGCTGACGGTTGGTGATATTGGGTTGCCAAGTATGCTGAATTTCGCGGTCGTACTTTTCTGCTTGGCTCATAAAAATTTGGCGAATTTGCTGCAGAAAGGCGTTGGCAAACTTGGGTCCGCGATTGCGATCTTCAACAATGCGGTAGAACTCCTCCTCAAGACTTTGGCGAGCCTGCTGAATAATTTGATTGCGGTTGTCGTACATGCGCTGCAAAAAGTCACCGTGGAGACGCTCATCGGGGCTAAGTTCGCGCAAGTGGGCAGCACGGTAATTGTCCACCTGTTCACTCAGCCAAGGCACAAATTGCAAAATTTTGCCTCTTTCCGCACCAATCATGCCCCCTACCCCCTGTTGGGTACATTCAAGGCGGTTTTCACGGCTAATTTGATTGCGTAGATCGTTAACCCAGCGGGAAATTTCCTGCATGTAGGGGCGATCGCCCGCTGCTGCTAAGGCCAGTACCAAATCCACATCCAGCAAGTTCATGGGTTTCAGGAGACTCTGGGTCACCTCTAAAAGCTGGGGTGGCAATTGCACCGATTCGTTCAGCCACCAGTGAATAAAGTCTTGGCAAAGGCGATAGGTCAAGGAGGCGCGAATTTGGGCAATGGGAATTTCGACACTGGAGAGGCCAAAGGCCATAAAGCTCTTGGGATAGCCTCGCCCCCCGGCATCCTGAGAGGCCCAAGCCGCCTTAATGTTGTCGCGAATCGAGCGTTTGTGGGGCGCAAAGTCAGAAGTGAGATCCAAAAAGATATTTTGGGCAATCATCTCGCGGATCTCATCGAGCTTGAATTCATTCTCGCCATTTTTGGTGCCCACGAGGTAGGTAAAGTCAAAGGGAGGACAATTGTAGCGCACTTCGTCGCTGAGGCTGCTACTAAATTGCGCCACGTACTCGGTGCGGTAGTCGGCAAAGTAACTGAGTTCCATGAGGGCGGCATAGCCATTGGCCAGCACGCGATCGCCGACACTAATGGCGGCAAAGGCATTGGGCATGGGCACAATTGCCGTGATCAGAGGACTCGACTGCCCCTTGAGCCAATGGCGCACACAATAGCCCAAGTCAATGAGCATACCGCTACCGGTGCCCCCAGAGAGGGAGCCCGTAATAAAGACATTTAAGCTGCTGTTGTTGACCTTGACCCCATAGCGGCTTTGCATATAACTTTCGTGGCCTTTAACGCGATCGCTGGCCGCTTGGAACTTTTGTTGAATCGCATGGTAGTTGCAAAAGAAGGCAAACCGACCACAGGCACGGATTTGACCCGCCCCGGCCTCTAGGGCGGTAATGTTGCGCTCTAGTTCCTTGGGAAACCAAGAGGCAATCCACGGGTAGTTGTCGAGGTTTTGAATGATTTGCTGCACGTTTTTGCCACTGACACTGGCCCAGTGCTTTTCGTTGTCCTTGAGGGGAGAGCCAGCGGCGAGGGGGTTACTCACTTTGTAGTCGCGATCGGTGTCAATGGCAAGGAAGCTAATCACGGGAAACTGTTTCAGACTGCCGTAGGTTTCTTCCACCAGTCGCCGCACCCGCGATAGCACCTCAATGCCTGTACCTCCCACGCCAACAATTACTGTCGGAACAATGGACTTTTCCTCCACCTGTGCAGGCATGATTCCCGTCTCCGTGACCAGTCATCCCCATCCTAGCAAGGATGTCTACCAAGTCTGGAGTGGCCTGTCCATGAATACCATCCCTCAGGAGAGCAGAGAACCGTGGTAGTAGGAGACTCATTGACTGGGAACTGGTACGAATCCTCTCACGGCAGTACCCTGTGGATTTCGGGGCTGGTTCATTCCCTGATCGGCAGCAGGGAGCAGCCGCAGTTGCCAAAATTTGAGGCGCCTTCACGATAGATTGAAAGATGTTTGCGCCCTGAGTATCGTCATGACAGCTTCTTCTCCGGTTTCGACAACAACTGCCCCTTCCCTAACACCGGTGGCGGTACCCCGCCAAGATCTGACTGTGCCGCTGTGGTTAGCGCTGGCGATCGCTGCCGTTGCTACGGTGATCCTTTACATTTTCTTTTTGCCCCTTCAGGGCACCTACCTTGGCCAACTGCTCCTCAATCGTGGCTGGACGCAACCCGTGGCTGTCTTTTTTGCGTGGACAGTTTTGGTGTTTACGATTTTGAAGGCGATCGCCCTCTTTCAACAAGCACCCAGCCTGCGGCAAATCTGGATTCCCGCCAACTACCCCTTCACCTCAATGCGGGATATTTTGCAACTGCAGCAAACCCTTGCCCAACGGCGGACGCTGCTGCCCAATCGCTGTGCCCGTGTTTTAGGCGCGTTTCTCAGTAGTGGCCAGCGAGAGATTGCCGTTGAAGCCGCCGCAGAAGAGAGTGGCAGTGCCGCAGCCGCCACTGATGCCTCCTATACGATTCCCCGTGTTCTCGTCTGGGCGATTCCCCTGCTGGGCTTTATTGGCACCGTGGTTGGGATTAGCCAAGCGGTCAGTGGCTTTTCCAGCTTTTTGGAGACGGCTCAGGACGTGAACCAAATCAAGGAGGGGATTGGCGGTGTGACGACGGGGCTAGCAGTGGCCTTTGATACGACCCTCGTGGCCTTGGTGCTGAGTGTGCTGGTGATGATTCCGATGGTGATCGTTGAACGCTGGGAGAATAAGCTGCTGCTGCAAATTGACACCTACATTAACGATCAACTGCTGCCCCGCCTCCCCGTTACGAATACGTCCGCAGGGGTGGATCGCGACACTCTCCAAGACGTGATTCAGGAAACGATTCGCACGGAGCTGCCCACGGAGGAACGGCTGCAACAACTCTTGGACAACTTAAATCAACTGGCTCGTGCCGTGGTCAGGGATCGGCAGCAATTTGTGGCCACACTGGAGGAGCGCCAGCAACAGTCCATTGAGCAGTTTGAGCGCCTCGTGACCCAGATTCAGCACAGCCAAGGGGAACTACTGGCGCACGTCAATCAGGAACAGACCGCCATTGCCCAAGAACTGCGGCAACAAAGTCAGTACATTGCTCAACTCTTGGCCGAGAGCGATCGCACCCTACAACAGCGGTTACAACTGTTAGAAACCCTCAACCAAGCCCTGCAAGCCCTCGCCGATACGGGTAATCTGCAACTGCTGCTCGATCGCCTCAACCACACGCTGGGGAATTTGCAACCGGTACTACGGCAACTGGCGCAACCTCGACGGGTGACGCTGGTGGAGCAGCCCAGTTCCTTGGAGGGGGGCAATCCCTAGACTGCGAGGAACCGCTGAATCCCGTCTTGGCTGAGATCACCGGTGGGGTCAGAGGCCACAATGCCCCCCTTTTGTATCGCATAGCACCAGTCTGCCCCCCGCACAACGTGGAGGTGCTGCTCCACTAGAAGGACCGAAATGCCTCTTGGCTGAGATCTGCACCCATGGGGTAGAGCATTTTCTTCAGCACAGGAAAGAGTTCAAAATCTCCTTAACCCGGTGGCCATTGCATGGCTCGCCCGCCCAACAGGTGCAGGTGCAGATGATAGACGGTTTGACCGCCATCGGGGCCATTGTTAATGACAATCCGATAGCCATTGTTTAAACCCTCTGCCTCAGCAATGCGTTTGGCCGTCAGCAGCAGGTGCCCCAGCACACGGTGATCTTCCGGTTCTGCCAAGCTCAGTTGGGGAATCGGCTTTTTGGGGATGACCAGAATATGCACGGGGGCTTGGGGGTTGATATCACGAAAGGCCAAGCAAAGGTCATCCTCATGGACAATATCCGCTGGGATCTCGCGGCGAATGATGCGGCTAAAAATGGTTTCCGTGGTCATGGTTTCACTCCTCACAGAGGTCTAATGGTTTAGGGATCCACCCAGCGGCCATCGGCTTTGATTAATTCCACAAGGGCAGCCACCCCTTCAGATTCCGGCACCTTTTTCACTTCCTCACGACCGCGATAGAGCGAGATATAGCCGGGTTGTTTGCCCACATAGCCATAGTCGGCGTCGGCCATTTCCCCTGGCCCATTGACAATGCAGCCCATGACAGCAATATTCAGACCCGTGAGGTGTTTGGTGGCTTCGCGGACTTTGTGCAGGACTTCCTCAAGGTTAAAGAGGGTACGGCCACAGGAGGGACAGGCCACATACTCCACCATGGTGCGCCGCAGACCCAAGGCTTGCAAAATGCCGTAGCAGACGGGAATTTCTTTTTCGGGGGCTTCGGTGAGGGAGACACGAATCGTATCGCCAATACCTTCGGCAAGGAGGGTGGCAATGCCAGCAGTGGATTTGATGCGGCCATACTCGCCATCGCCGGCTTCAGTGACTCCCAAGTGGAGGGGGTAGTCCATGCCCAGTTCATCCATGCGCTTGACCATAAGGCGGTTGGCGGCAATCATCACGGGTACCCGTGAGGCCTTGAGGGAAATTTCAAGGTTGTAGAAATTCAAAGACTCGCAGATGCGGATAAATTCTAGAGCCGATTCCACCATGCCTTCTGGGGTGTCCCCATACGTAAAGAGCATCCGCTCAGCAAGAGAACCGTGATTGACGCCAATGCGCATGGATTTGCCCTGATCCCGCAGCGAGATCACCAGTGGCTCAAGGGTTTCGCGAATTTTGGCACCAATTTCCTCAAACTCGGCTTGGGTGTATTCAGTGCGATCGGGCTTGGGTTTCTCAAAGACGTATAGCCCCGGATTGATGCGTACATTGTCCACATACTTGGCAACTTCGAGGGCAATTTTCATGCCGTTGTGGTGAACATCGGCAACCAAGGGCACAGGTTTGTAGGTTTGGTAGAGGCGATCGCGAATCTCTTCCATGGCTTTAGCATGGGCAAGGCTAGGCACTGTCACCCGCACAATTTCACAGCCAATTTCATGGAGACGACGAATGGCGGCTACTGAGCCTTCAATATCTAGCGTGTCTTCATTGATCATCGATTGCACCGCCACAGGATGACCGCCCCCAATGATGACAGAGCCAACGGGCACAGGACGGGTTTTGCGACGGACAATGGCGGTTTCTGTCGGAGTAGCTTGAACAGGACTCGGCAGCGTTTGCATAGGATGTAAGTGGCCAAATTGCGCAACTTCTCCCTTTCAGGATGCCATAGAAGCGGCAAGCTGCGGCAGGCGATCGCCTCCCAAGAGATTTGCTATAATTTTCTCGGAACCTAAAAAATACTCAAATGTCCCCTTCATTGTTAGCGGCAGCCTTTAACAACCCTAACGCTGTTTCTAGCACCCGAACTGCTGTCGCCGGAGGTAAGTGACGCAATTTGCCAAGAATCTCAGTCACCAGTTGTTCTTCTTCGCGGTTGGTGACATCCGTTTGGTCGAGGTAGGCGATAAAACTTTCTAAATCCTCAAAGCCAAAAACACGACATAACTTTAATAGATTTTCAGCATTTGGAAATGAAGCCATATTTTCCCATTTTTGCAAGCAGGTATAGGAGATTCCCAGCTCGGCGGCAAAGGCACGTTGACTGCGTATCCCCCGTTTTTGGCGTAGCAGCCTAGAGAGTTGTTTTCGAGAGAGTGGACTAACCATGCGGAACCTAAATAGACCCTTGGAAAGGGCACTGCGTCTTTCAATAACTTTACATGTCAAGCTCATCAATGAATACCGCCACTACCTTGTCAAAAGTTGTCGCTTGACAACCTTATTGCCCGCAATTAACATTGAATTGCTTGGCACAGATTTATAACAGCACTATGCATCCTGAGGACATTAAGGCAGAATTGCGGAAACGGGGCTGGAATGGCGCTAAAATTGGCCAAAAGCTAGGGGTTTCGCGTCATTGTGTATCGGCAGTGATTCGTGGCTGCTCCCGCTCGGCAATGATTGAGAAAGAAATAGCAACGATTCTTGAAAAGCCCCTTTACGTTGTTTTCCCCGACTACTACAGTTGTCGATCGCCCTCGGATTAACTTTTCGCTCTAATTATCTATTTTTTAGTATAGCCTAACAATTATAAAAATTTTACTTTGACAACTAACCTTTAATTTTTTGGTGTGTTCCTGAAATATTTCTTATTAGTACAACCATTCCTTTGATAGGCTCAAACGAAACAAATGAGGGGGACACTTGCTGAATATATTTGCCTTTTCCCTGAGCCGATCGCGATCGTGAACAGTAGCGGTGAAATTCTAGCAATCAACGATGGTGCCTCGCTCTTTTGGCAACAGGATGCAGAAGCCTTAATTGGTAAATCCCTCGCAGCGCTGCTGCAACAATCGCCGGAGCAGGTACAGGCATGGTTAAAGCTCTGTCAAAGCAATGCCCAGATGTTGGCTGCCCATTTTCCGATTCCCAACCCTGAGACGGATCAGTGGGTTATTGAAGGCATTGGCGTCAATCTGGATGATGAACCTGCGATTTTGACGCGGATTGTTCCTAGCTTTTGCCACAATCAGCAGTTACTCGCTGCCCAGTTGCAACAACTACAGGCCGAACTGGCTCGGCAAATTGCCCTTGTGACGGAATTGCAACAATGCCAACAAGCCCTAGAGCAGGAAAAACAGCACCTCCAGATCCTTGCGGAACGGGATCCCTTAACGGGGTTAGGCAATCGTCGCTTTTTTGACACAGCATTGAATCAGCTCTGGCAGCAGGCTCAAGACCAAGGCCATACTTTGACGCTGGCTATCATTGATATTGATGACTTCAAGGCCTATAACGACTGCTGTGGTCACTTAGCGGGCGATCGCGCCCTGCAACAGGTGGCTCAAACCCTTAAGACCCATCTGCGCTCCAACGATATCATTGCTCGCTACGGCGGTGAGGAGTTTGCCCTTGTGCTCTCCCATGTTTCTGCTGATACGGCTCTACACATTGTTGAACGAATGCTCCATCATGTCCGAGAGATGAAAATCCCCCAAGGGGAGAGGGCACACCATCCCTACATAACAGTCAGTGCTGGCTTATGCTTTGTTCCTGCCAAGGCAAGTGAGGGCACCTTAACGGAGATTTTTGCCATTGCTGATGCCGCCCTTTATCAGGCCAAGCAACAGGGGCGCGATCGCTGTATTCTGCTTGAGTGGTCACACAATGGGTCTTCATAATCTTGGGGGTTGTGATACCAGTTGGCGATCGCCCCCGCCTCCGCTAGGATAAACTTGAGTTGCGTTTCCGCCAATGGCTATGAATACTGCACCGAACTACTTTATTGCCAGCCAAATGACGATTGAGCCGCAGATTATTGTGGCGCAGAAATTCAAAGATACCTTGGGGGAAGACGTTTCTAAGGCGTGGGCAAACTTTGTCGATTCTGGCCAACTGTGGGCACTGATTATTGGTCTGGCCATTGGCTGGATCTTTGGCAAGCTCCTGAATTTTTAGTCCTGAGAATCGCCCGTGACTGCCCAACCTCAGCCTTGGAGCCAGCGCTTTGAACAAGCCCTCCATCCGGCGATCGCCCGCTTTAATGCCAGTATTGGCTTTGACATTCGCCTCATTGAATACGACCTCAGCGGCTCCCAAGCCCATGCCCGCATGCTGGCAAAAACGGGGATTATTTCCCCTGAGGAAGCCGAAACGCTGATTCAAGGCCTAGAGCAAATTCGCCAAGAATACCGGGATGGCCAGTTTACCCCCGGTATTGATGCCGAGGATGTGCACTTTGCCGTCGAACGCCGCCTCACAGAATTGGTTGGGGATGTGGGTAAGAAACTGCATACGGCGCGATCGCGCAACGATCAGGTGGCCACCGATATTCGCCTCTATTTGCGAGCGGAAATTGATCAACTCCTTCAACAACTGCGACAGTGGCAGCGCACGCTTCTGGATCTTGCAGAGTCCCACATTGAAACCTTGATTCCTGGCTACACTCACCTGCAACGGGCACAACCCCTGAGCTTGGCGCACCATCTACTGGCCTACGTGGAAATGGCCGAGCGGGACAGCGAGCGACTGCGGCAAATTCGTGAGCGGGTGAATGTCTCTCCCTTAGGAGCTGGGGCACTGGCGGGCACAACGTTTCCCATCGATCGCCACTACACAGCAGCATTGTTGGGTTTTCGTGAACCCTATCGTAATAGCCTCGATGCCGTCAGCGATCGCGATTTTGCCATTGAATTTCTCTGTGCCGCTAGCTTGATCATGGTGCATCTATCGCGGCTCTCGGAGGAGATTATTCTGTGGGCCTCTGAGGAATTTGCCTTTGTCAAGCTCACCGACACCTGTGCCACGGGTTCTAGCATCATGCCCCAAAAGAAAAATCCCGATGTGCCGGAGTTGGTGCGGGGCAAAACAGGACGGGTGTTTGGCCATTTGCAAGCCCTCTTGGTGATTATGAAGGGGCTGCCCTTGGCCTACAACAAAGACTTGCAAGAGGATAAAGAGGCGCTTTTTGATGCTGTGGATACCGTCCGTGCCTGCCTAGAGGCAATGACGATCTTGATGGCCGAGGGGGTGGTGTTTCAACCGCAACGCTTGGCGGCGGCTGTGGAGAGCGATTTTGCCAATGCCACCGATGTGGCGGATTACTTGGCCAGTAAGGGGGTGCCCTTCCGTGAGGCTTATAACTTGGTGGGGCAGGTGGTGAAAACCTGTCTTGCTGAAGGGAAATTCCTCAAAGACCTCACCCTTGAAGAATGGCAAGCCCTGCACCCCGCCTTTGCAGCGGATATTTACGAACGCATTGCACCGCGACAGGTGGTGGCTGCCCGCAATAGCTACGGGGGCACAGGGTTTGATCAGGTGCGCCAAGCCCTCGCAGCGGCTCGCGATCGCCTTAATGATTTTTAATGAAAAATGGTCTCATTTACCCTTAGTCTGAAAAATAGACTGTACTGACGGTCGCTTTTAGAAACAAAACGTTGCAAATTTTTAAGAAGGATCTCGTGATGACGACGTCTCTAGCGACGAAATTGCGCGAAGGCACCAAAAAAGCCCACACCATGGCCGAGAACGTTGGCTTTGTGCGCTGCTTCCTCAAAGGCACCGTGGAAAAAAGCTCCTACCGCAAACTCGTTGCCAGCCTCTATCACGTTTACAGTGCCATGGAGCAGGAAATGGAACAGCTCAAAGACCATCCCATTGTTGGCAAAATTTACTTTCCGGAGCTGAACCGCAAAAATAGCCTTGAGCGAGATCTGACCTACTACTTTGGTTCCAATTGGCGGGAAGAAATTACGCCCTCGCCAGCCACACAGGCCTATGTAGCCCGCATCCATGAAGTGGCCAATACCGCACCCGAACTGTTGGTGGCGCACTCCTACACCCGTTACCTTGGCGATCTTTCGGGCGGCCAAATCCTCAAGGGGATTGCTGAGCGGGCGATGAACCTACAAAATGGCGAAGGCACCGCCTTTTATCGCTTTGAGGCCATTAGTGACGAAAAGGCCTTTAAGCAACTCTATCGCCAACGCTTGGATGAATTGGCCGTAGATGAAGCAACAGCGGAGCGGATTGTGGATGAGGCCAATGCCGCCTTTGGCATGAATATGAAGATCTTCCAAGAACTGGAGGGCAACCTCATCAGAGCCATTGGCCAGTTGCTCTTTAATAGCCTCACCCGCCGCAGACAGCGCGGCAGTACTGAACTTGCCACCGCTGAGTAGCCTAGAGGGTAAAGTTAAAGGCCTTGACGAGCATCCCCGGCACCGTAATACCTCCAAGGGAGCGGCGTTCATAGGTGTCGGTGTTGGCAATCCAAAGCGGGGTATCTGTCAAGGCTTCGAGGTTGTCTCCCCAAAACTCATAGAGACTGTCATCAAAGCGCAGGTCTGTAATGGGTGCAACGATTTTGCCCTGCTCTACCCAAAAGCAGGCGTAGCGGGTCATGCCGGTCATGCGGCCATTGGGGCGATCGCTCCAGTTGAGGTAGTGTAAATTGCCCACATAGAGACCCGTATCGAGGGCAGCCAGCACCTCCTGCTCTGGTAGCGTGCCCGGCAAGAGGAGGGGCGATCGCAGAGTTTCTTGGCGGTTGGCACCATTGGCCACAAGGTGGTATTCCTGAGCGGTGCGCCGACTAATGAGTAACGTTTGCAATTTGCCGCGCTCAATCAATGCCAAGCAAGGGGGCGCAATATCGCCATCGGCATTAAAGCGGGGCACCGTTCCGGTGGTAAAGTCCTCCTGCAAACTAAAGAGGGGAGAGAGGGTTGCCCCTTCCCGTAATTTGGCGAGGGCACTGCCGCCTTGACGATAGGCCGCTTCACTCACAGCTCCCCAAGAGAGCATGCC
Organism: Thermosynechococcus sp. HY213; assembly: GCF_031460975.1. Lineage (NCBI taxonomy): Bacteria > Bacillati > Cyanobacteriota > Cyanophyceae > Acaryochloridales > Thermosynechococcaceae > Thermosynechococcus > Thermosynechococcus sp. HY213. The sequence continues at coordinate 49,425 of NZ_JAVKVB010000001.1, forward strand.
CACCAGTTCAGCCACCGCTGCCGGGGCAAAGTAGGTGCGATAGCGTCCCGCTGCTAACTGACGGGGAGGCTGTTCCAATTGTGCTAACTGCTGGCGATCGCCCTCAATTTGAGCTTGATAGATGACAGTGTCCCAATGGGTACTGGCATAGCTATTTTTCACCGCCTTGCCCGCCGCTGTAAAGAGAGAATAATCCAAGCAAAACGTTTCCGTAGCAAACCAGTGCTCCTGCCCAGCGGAGTTAAAGCTCCCACGAGCGATCGTCCCCCCACTGTAAATGCCCACAAAATCAAGGCCTTGAACGGGTGTCAGAATTGTCTCTACCACTGAGTCAGGATCAGGTAAGCGGCCAAGGTAAGTGTCTTGAATCGAACCGGTATCCGTTGGCGGTACAAGGTAAGGATCCACAGGGAGTTGCACCGTTTCTGAACGCAATGCGGCCAACTGCTCTAGGGCAGCCGCTAGATCCGTTGTTCCCGTATAGGGAAACGAGGTGCTTGCCGTCCGCTGCTGCGATTGCAACCGCAGGGTCACCACCGTATCTTCTACGGTGCCAATTTGCCGCACCCGCGCCCGATTGAAGCGAATAAACTGGCTGGATTCACTGGCAATTTCAACGAAAAGCGCCTCTGTCGGTTTCAGGGCAGCAAACAGCTCATGGCTCAGGTGCTGAGCAGCAGAAAAGTCAAGGGTCATGCGGCGCAGAGTTTTTGTGAAGATTCTCAAAGGTATTCCTTGGTATTCCTTAGGTTAGCGCATTCCCCCCCTGCATATTCTTCAAGCGTCTTGCATTGTGGCTCTGCCTAGGGCACGCTGAGACAAGAATCCCTTAATAGTTCCGCTGCATGTACTTGGTCACGGGTGCCACAGGACAATTGGGTTTGCGGGTGGTGCGCCGCTGTATCACGTTGGGGCTGCCGGTACGAGCCTTTGTGCGCCTGACGAGCCAATACGATCTCCTCAAGGAATGGGGTGCCGAGATTTTCATTGGCGATCTGCAACAGCCCCGCGATATTCAGGCTGCCATGGCGGGCGTGGAGGCGGTGATTTGCTGCCATGGTAGTCAGTTACTCAGCCGTGCCATTCAGGCCATTGATTACCGTGCTACGTTGGATGTGATTCAGGCGGCTCAGGAACAGGGGGTACGCCATATAACCTTGATTTCTCCTTTGGCGGTGACGGGCGATCGCCAGCAGTCCCCCTTTCTCAAGGCCAAGTACGAAGTCGAGCAGGTGCTCATCAGCAGTGGCCTCAACTATGCCATTTTCCGCTGCCCCACCCTTATGTCTAGTTTGCTGCCCCTTGCGGAGCGCTTTCAGCAGACGGGGGTTTACATTGTCCTTGGAGATCCCCAGCACCGCCTGCAACTGCTCAGTCCCGAGGATTTAGCCCGCTGTATTCTCGTGGCTAGTCAAGCCAGCCAACCGGCCATTTTTAGCTTGGCACATCCAGAGGTCTTAACCCGCCAAGAGATTGCCGATCGCCTTGGTCGCTTTTTCAATAAACGCCCCTTTGTCATGACGGTTCCCCTAGCCGTGATTGACGGCGCTCGTCAGTTTTTGGGAGTGATGAATCGGGATCTTGAGGCCAGCCTAGGAACGCTGCGAACCCTATTGGCCTATGAAAGTCTCTGCCCTGCCAGTGAAATTGAACGTGCCCAAACCTATTTTCAACTCTCCTTTGAGTCTTTAGAGACATTCTTGGATCGCTACTTCTAGCCGCGAATATCCCCACAGGGGCGATCGCGATAGGCCTGCCAATAGCGATTAAACGTGGCCCAGTCAAAACTACGCGGATCCATGCGCTCGCCAGAACGATCCACCGCCGCATGGGTGGTTACCCGTTGGAGATCAATGCCCGTTTGCGCCACCAGCCATGCCAAGGTACGGTACTGAGCATCGGTATAGCCCGCATGGGTAGAACCATTATGGCGACCTTCAGGAGGGGTTTCTAGGGAAAAGTGGAGGGCAAAATTGTTCACCGAAGGGGCAAGGCGGAGGTTGGTCTGCACCGTTTCCCTGCCAAAGACAGAGTTGCCCGCACCATAGGCACGCTTGGACCAAGGCACTAAGTGCAGCAGCCAACCCCTGAGGGTAATCAGTTCATGGTAGCTGGCTTGATCTTCATCGCGGGGATGCGGTGTTTGGAAAAAATCCAGCGTAGATTGGGCAGAGGCCACAGTTTCATGCAAAACAATCAGCGGTGCATTGTCCACCACTTGACCCCGAATATCGGTACGGTAGCGATCGCCAAAATTGGTGCGGTCGATGGGGACACTGTACCAAGGGGGCGTAAATAAACACTGTTGATGAACTTGGCGAACCTGAGCAAAAAGGCGTTCATAGGCGGCGCCATCACTGCGTTGTAGAGGCAGCAGGGTATTCTCTGGCAGCGGGGGTGAGGGCGATGAGTCCGTTGGCGGGTCAAATTGGGGATCATCAATGGAGACCGCTTGACTCAAATCAAGGGGGCGATCGCCACTGGGGATAGAGCCAATCATCACACTCCACAGGGACAGCACAACCACGGTAGCGATCGCCAGCGAAATCATCAACCGCAGGCCTCGGAAACGACGCAGCATAGGCAGAACGGAACCAATTTGGCACAATACAATCAAACCCTAAGCCAAAAATTTGGGATCAGCAAGCGGATGATTATTGTTCTAAAAAGTGGCACCCCCGGTGAAGAGATTGAGCGGGTCAGCGCTGAGATGCGCACTTGGGGACTCACCCCCGAAAAAATTGTGGGCAAGCACAAAGTCGTTATTGGTCTTGTCGGCGAAACTGCGGAACTCGATCCCCTGCGAATTCAGGAAATTAGCCCTTGGATTGAACACGTTCTGCGAGTTGAGCAGCCCTTCAAGCGAGCCAGTCGCGAGTATCGCCACGGTGAACCCAGTGAAGTGGTGGTGCCAACGCCCAACGGCGAAGTTATTTTCGGCGAAGGCCATGAGGTAGTGGTGGTGGCAGGACCTTGCTCCGTTGAAAATGAAGCGATGATCCTTGAAACGGCGCAGCGGGTGAAAGCGGCGGGTGCCAAGTTTCTCCGCGGTGGTGCCTATAAACCCCGTACCTCCCCCTATGCCTTCCAAGGCCATGGTGAAAGTGCCCTTGATCTGTTGGCAGCAGCAAAAGAAAAAACGGGCTTGGGCATCATTACCGAAGTCATGGACGCAGCGGATCTAGACAAAATTGCTGAAGTGGCCGATGTGCTGCAAATTGGTGCCCGTAACATGCAAAACTTTTCGCTTCTCAAGCGGGTGGGTGCCCAACCCAAACCCGTGCTTTTGAAACGGGGGATGTCTGCCACCATCGAGGAATGGCTGATGGCTGCTGAGTACATTTTGGCGGCAGGGAACCCCAATGTAATTCTCTGTGAACGGGGCATTCGCACCTTTGACCGTGAATATACCCGCAATACCTTGGATTTAGCAGCGATTCCGGTGCTGCGCAAGCTCACCCATCTGCCGATTATGATTGACCCCAGTCATGGCACCGGCTGGGCAGAATTTGTTCCGCCGATGGCCAAAGCCGCCGTGGCCGCGGGCGCCGATGCCCTGATGATTGAAGTGCACCCCAACCCAGCAAAAGCCCTCTCCGATGGTGCCCAATCCCTCACGCCCGCTCAGTTTGATGAGTTGATGCAAGCCTTGCAACGTCCCCTTGTGAGTCTCAGTCGATAGGCTGCCCAAATGACCGATATGCTGGTCAAGCTCTACGAGCTAGCGGTGGATTGGCCCGCCGTCATGGCGCATCAGCAGCAGGGGATTCACTACCGCCAGCCTTTGGGGTCAGAAGTGGATGGCATCGTCCAGTGGGTGGGCGATCGCTTTAGTGCCGGTTGGCGCAGTGAAGTGGCTCTTGCCTTGAGTCAGCGTCCGCCACGGGGACTGATTGCCGTTGAAAATGGCGAACTTCTAGGCTTTGCCTGCTACGATGCAGCCGCCCTGGGACTGTTTGGGCCAATGGCTGTGGCCGAACCCTATCGCGGGCGGGGGATTGGTCGCCTGCTGTTGCAGTTAACCTTGGCTCAGATGCAGGCAGCGGGCTATGCCTATGCCGTGATTGGCTGGGTTTCCTCAGAGGACTTTTATGCAAAGACCGTTGGTGCCATGCCGATTCCCAATTCGCGGCCCGGACTCTGGCAAACGGCCTTAAACCTTGGGCAGTTGACTAACCCGTCAGGCTCTTAACGAGGAGGCCAAGGACAAATCCCAAACCAGCAAAGCGGACAAAGTGCCAAAAGTTTTCTTGAGCCAGAATGTCCTGCCAGCATTCCCGCGCTGCTTCCCCTAAATGGAACAGGAGGGTCAGGCCAAACTCCGCCTCTAGTTGCCGCAGCTCTTGGACGAGGCGATCGCGCTCTTGATCTAGGGCAGCCTGATTACGTCCTTTTAACCGTGCTTGGGTGGCTTTGATCTGCTCGTACTCACGGTAAAGCTCTGCCATCCGTGTTTGCGTCTCTTCATAAACCTGACGCACCTCATCTTGGGGTTCCACAACCTAGCCCCCATGACTGCGGGGATCATCACTGCGTTGGCGGGCGAGGGAACTCGTGAGTTGGGACATTTCACCCGTCAGTTGACCGTAGGGCAAGGGGAGGTTATTGCTGAGGGCTTCAAGATTTTTGGCCATCACTTCCTTGGGTTGGAGGCCAATCGCCACTGCTTGGGGTTCCAATTGCCGATTCAGAAAGACAAAATGGGGAATGCCATCCACATTAAATTGCTCAATTTCCGGTAGCCACTTAGTGTTGTCCACATTCAGCATGACGAAGTTCAGGCGATCGCGATATTGCGCCTTTAATTCCCCCAAATCCTTGGCCATCGAACGACAGGTGCTACACCAGTTGGCGTAAAACTCCAAAAGTGTCGGCTTGCCATTGACTTGAGCCTCCTCCCAAGGGGTGGCTTGGCGGGCTTGCTCGGCGAGGGTGAGGGGTTGATTGCTACTGCGCAGACCCGCCAATAGGGCAAGACTAATGAGAATGGCGACAACAGCAATCACAAAATTCCGTAACCGTTGACCACTGGCTGCCGTTGCTGCTCCCATAGGGCATTCCTTGCACGTCTTAACACGTTGATCCTAGCGGATTTTCTTCCCAAGAGTTGCCCCATGTTGACGTAACACAGCGCTTTTCACAGGGATTGAACGGCTTTGAAAGGTTCAAACTTCTTTGACACTCATCCCGCTAACGCTAGGCGTATAGCAGGAGATTCCCCGTTCACAGAGTCATAGAACAAGCTCCTATCCGCTTTGTGTACCGTTTTTTAGAAACAGGCTATACCTTTGCTATGATAGATATTCTGGAGCTTGGGCGGTTAACTCAGTTGGTAGAGTATCTCGTTTACACCGAGGCTGTCGGGGGTTCGAGTCCCTCACCGCCCATCCCAAAATCAATGCCTCAGGAATCTTCGCTATCTTTGATCTGAGATTGCCGCTGCTGGCGTAACCATGTGGCTTCATCCAAGCTGTCTTTGGCCACGACGATGTACTCATTCTCTTGGTGATCAATAATTAAAATCTCCTGACCATGCTGGGGGGTGACCGTTGCCCAAGGGGGGAGCACTGCCGGCAGAATCAGCCGATTGCGATTGGCATCCAAAACACTCACTTGGCCAATACCAGTACCACTGTGGGGAATATGGGCAGAACTGACGTGGCCACTGCACCCCAGCAGGCGATCGCGACTGGTATCTTCACTAAACTGCGCAAAAATTTGCCCCAAAGGCCGTGAACACAGCCCCCCAATTGTTAGCGCCAACAGCAGTGCCGCGATCGCAATCACCCCAGACCACACCACCCCCGGCCAACTGCCACTCAGGGTGTAAAAGAGAACATTAAAAAACCAGCCCAGCACGCCCAAAAGGCTAAAGTCTAAGGCGAGCAAGAGAATGAGGGGCGCTCTCCCCACCCCCAACCAATGCAAAATTGTCAGAAATGAGATGCCCTCCTCTAGATCGACCTCCACTTCCAAGGGATCGGCATCTCCCTCTAGCTCGACCTCTTCAGCGCCCACATCGCCAAAGATCACCGTCAAAAAGAGCAAGACCCCCATGCCCAAGACAATCCAGTAGGGAGTGTGAATCAAGTGAAATAGCATTGCCTTAGTACATAAAGGGATTTTCAGGCTCAGGAATCGGCGTTATCGTCTCAGCAACCAATACCAATTGGCGGCGGTCGTTGAGGGTTTCTGTGGTCATCCGACCTTCAACGCGAAACCACTGATCTTGGGGATAGGCTTGGCGCGATCGCCCCAATTTCACGGGCAGTCCCACAGGATAGGCATCCGCTGCACAACAGGTAATGACAAAACGGGTGAGCGTGAGATAAGTCTCTGGCAGTTGGGGACTATGAACCGCAAATCCCTCAATGCGAGCGGGCAACCCCCTATAGGCATCGGGTTCGGGATAGACATCAAGGGTGCGAATCCAGTCAATGAGCGTCCGCTCCTCAGGCCGTTGATTGAGGCGAAAGGCCACTGGACTATTGCGGGTCACTGTCAAGCCATCCTCGAGACCGCGATGAATGGCCGTGGCACTATTGAAAGGACGGGGCGTAATCACCAAACCCACGACTGCCGCGAAAATCAGAATACTGAGCGTCCAACGAGCCGGTAAGAGGGCAACATGCTGCACAGGTGTCACTCGCCCCCGCCATAACCGCCACCCTTGCCAACCACTCACAGCAACTAAAAGAAACCCAGCGGCGATCGCCAGCGCAAAATAGTTGGGGTGAATTAGTAACCCCAGTCGCCCCTGCCACCAATATCGAAGAAACAACATTCCCCAGAGGAGAAGTGCCCCAACCGTCCACCACTCTTGCTGTAGCCAGCGACGGCGCATCATCATGCGTTGGACACGCGGAGAATAGCGATTGGAGGAGCTAGAAAACATCGGGCGGTGGAAAATTCGCCATCCCTAAACATTCTAGGGGGAATCCTGCCACTGCGGGCTTAGCTCACGAAAGTTAAAGAGGGTGGCCTTGGGATGGCACTGGGCACAACCATCGAGGGTGACGGGCTGCGGCACCGCAACACGGGGATGGAGGATACGAAAGAAGGGCGATCGCCCGACGCGAAAGGGAATTTGGGCATCGTTGGGCAGGGGTCGCGAATAGGTGCGCAAATAGTTCCACAGGGGAACCAGCTCTGGGCGGGGAATGGGTTCGAGGGTTGCGCCGTAGTGATTGGTATCTTGAATCAGTACCTGCCATGCCGGAGTGGGCAATGTTTCCGGGGGGACTGCGAGGTGACAACTGCCACAGCGCCGCAGATAGATTTGCGCTCCCAACTGGGCATTCAAGGGCAAAACATCGACGGTACCGCTCCAGTCGGGGGTGGCGATCGCTGCTAAGGCTGTACCCACTAGGGCACAGAGCATCAAAAGAACTGCCCCTACCCCCCAGCGCCAGTGTTGTCTAATCTTGGATATACTCAAGCCCTTCATCCAAACAAAACTGTGCCCGCATCAGTTCTCGGCCGAGATAGGCCGCATGGTCAAACATCGTCACCAGTTGGCGATCCTTTTCAAAGAGTTCAATGCACAACTCCTTGGCTGTTCGACCGCTAAGTACTAGATCGGGTTCCCGCGTTACTTTCCCTTTGGTGGGAATGGGTTCTCCCGTATCGGGATCCACCGCTAAGCCCTTCTCATTGATGTCATTGGGATAGTGTTTCATCCAGATCAGTTCTTGCGCAGGGTCAATGTAGATAATGAAATACCCTGCCGGATCGAGATGAATAAATCGCTGCGATAGCTTGTTGTCAAGCGCCGTGCGTTCTGCTTTGCTCAACGCCTATCTTTCCTCTAATGGATCCACTCTATTATTGTACGGCGAACTCGACTGGAATCTGCGGGCCGAGCCTTGAGTTTTGGGACATTCGCGTTATAATGAGAATTGCGCAAAAATTTCGGCTCAGTAGCTCAGTGGTTAGAGCAGGGGACTCATAAGCCCAAGGTCGCAGGTTCAAATCCCGCCTGAGCCACTTCTTATGACGATTCAAACTATACGGTTGCTGCCTCTAGCTCGACTCCTTCTAGCAAGTCATTCACGGGGAAGCGATCGAGGAGGTAGCGTGCCTGCTGGGCGCTTTGGCGGAGTTGGGGACTGGTGTGGGGCGCATGGGGAATCTGGGAAAGAAAATCGAGGGTGCGCCGCAGCAACCGCACAATATCGCCGGCATCGAGATTGGTTTCAGTGCACAATTCATGCCACGGCGTGCCCAAGGCCCACTGCTCTACCAAGCCAATGAGATCCCACTCGTACCAGAGGGGAAAGATGATGTGATGGCGACGCTGCACCTGAAACAGTCGGCGGCGAATCGGACTAAGGGCGGCAAGGCGTTCTTCCACTTCACTGGGAATGGGGTAGTTGCACCAACTGTCGGAACGGGGCGTTTCAGTCACTAGAGCTGCGATCGCTGCCGCCAAGAGGTGGGGGGGCAAGTCATCGAGTTCACCAGAGGCCAAGGCCAGAGCCAACCACAGTTCATTTTCGCCGCGCAGAGCAGCGGCCATTTCCCCAAGGGGGGTGGGGGTTAGGTCGTTGAGGCCACCAAAGTCCTGCAGGGCAGCAATGAGGGCAAGAAATTGCTCCCAGTGGCGTTGGGACTGTTGCTGGAGCTTGTGCTGGCGATCGCGCAGTTCCGTTTGTAGCCGTTCTTCGCGACGAACTAAGCGTAGCAGCGAATGGACATTTTGCGGCAGACTGGCTTGGAGTTGCGTGAGTTTGGCCTCAAGGTCAGCGATTTTAGCGGCTTGGGCCGCCACTTCCGGCGCGGCTAAAACAGGTGGCAGATCCGGGAGGGTACCGAGGTAGTGATTCGCCTCATTGCAGGGATAACTTTCCCCTAGGCGCAGTTTCATTGCCTCTGGGGGCGGGGGGAGATTGCTACAGGGGGGGCGATCGGGATAGACAGCCAAAATGTCATCAATGCCAACGACCCGAAAGCGACCATCAGCCGCAAGGCACAGCCAGTGGGGCAACTGCCCGGAACCAGCAACGGGTTGACAGAGGACGGCGGCTAAGGGGGGATGGTCTCGCAGGGGGGATTTGATATGGAGCCATGTCCCCGGCGGCACCGCCATCATAAAGGGGAGGAGTTCTTGGGCACGTTCCTGCTCCGCCTGCTGTTCGAGGATTTTCAGGAGGCGTTGATCCTGTCGTAGCCGTTCCCGCAGCTTTTGATACTGCGCTAGTTGCTGCCGATCAATGCCTGTGAGGCGTTGTTGCACGGTTTGCAATTCCGTTTCCAGTTGGGCGATCGCCTGCCGTTGGGGCGTGAGTTGCAATGTGGCCAAGTATTGACCAAAACTGCGCTCCACCAATTCCCGCGCTTCTTCAAGGGTGTGGCGTTGGAGCAGGTTCAAGACCATGCCATAGCTGGGGGTAAATTGGCTAATGAGGGGATCCGGGGCGGCGGTGGCCAAAAATGCCGCTTCATGGGCGCCCTCAAAGGGGGTTTGCAGCGTCACCACATGACCCACGGTATCCATACCGCGGCGGCCGGCTCGCCCTGCCATTTGCAAAAATTCAGAGGCCGTCAGGAGGCGATGACCGCTGTCGGTGCGCTTCGAAAGGGTGGAAATGACGGTGGTGCGCGCGGGCATATTGATCCCTGCGGCCAGCGTTTCCGTGGCAAAGACGAGTTTGATCAGGCCTTCTTGAAAGAGGGTTTCCACAAGGGTTTTCACCACGGGTAGCACCCCGGCATGGTGAGCGGCAATCCCTTGGTAGAGGGGGGCAATCATTTGCGGGGCAACAATGTCCTGATGTTGTGCCAAAAAGGCCTCGACCCGCTCCGCTAGTGCTTGCTGTTCTGCCTTGGTGAGGAGATTCATGCCCAGGACCTCTTGAACCGCCTGGTCACAGCCGCGCCGACTAAAGATAAAGTAAATGGCCGGCAGCATCTCCCGCTGTTGCAGTTGGCTGACCACGTAGCGGATGCTCAAAAAGTCCCGCTTGCCGCCGCGTCGCCGCAGTTCGGGCTGGCCGTGGAGCTTCGGGTTGAGGCGTTTGCGTTGGCCGTCCAAGAGGGGGAAGAGTCCCTTGCCGTTGCAAAAGTAAAAGTGCAGCGGTATCGGTCGCCAGTCGGAGTAGATCAGTTCAGCATCCCCATGGACGGATTGAATCCAGTCGGTGAGTTGTTCGCCGTTGGCGATCGTGGCGGAGAGGGCGACTAGTTGAATTTCCTTGGGGCAGTAGATGATCGATTCTTCCCAAACGGTGCCCCGCTGGCGATCGTTCATGTAGTGGCATTCATCGAGCACCACCACTTCAACCCCCGCAAGGGAGGTACCCACTTCGCCAATGGGAGTGCCGTAGAGCATATTGCGGAAAATTTCCGTGGTCATCACCAGAATCGGGGCATCGCGGTTAATCGAGACATCCCCGGTCAAGAGGCCGACCTGCTCTGCACCAAACTGCTGCTGAAAGTCACGCCACTTCTGGTTTGAGAGTGCCTTGAGGGGGGTGGTGTAAAAAACCCGCTGCTGCCGCGTCAGGGCACGGTGAATCGCATACTCACCAATGAGGGTTTTACCTGACCCCGTAGGAGCACAGACCACCACAGAGCGACCGGCACCAAGGGCAGCGATCGCCGCTTCTTGAAAGGCATCCAGTTCAAAGGGGAGTTGGGCAAGGAAGTCTGCTAGGGCCGGCGATCGCTCACTCATGGGGTAGGTGTCGGCTCCTGCTGCACCAGAACTTCACCCCTGAGGAGCCGTGCCGCCGCATCCAGTAATTGCTCCTCGAGATAGGGCTTCGTAAAGTAGCCCCGTGCCCCCAGTTGTGCGGCCATCTTGCGGTGGCGATCGGCGCCCCGTGAGGTCAGCATGGCGATCGGCAGATGGTTGAGTTTGGGATCTTTTTGAATCCGCGAGAGCAACTCCAAGCCATCCATGCGTGGCATCTCAATGTCACAAAAGACTAAGTCACAGGGCAAGCCAGAGCGCAGTTTTTCCCACGCATCTTGACCATCCCGTGCCTGCTCAACGCGGTAGCCTGCCCGCGTAAAGGTCATTGAGAGCAACTCCCGCACTGTAATCGAGTCGTCGATAATCAGCACCAAGGGTTCGGAGGCTTCCTCGGGTTCCGCAACATCCATGGTGTGACCAAAGCCACGCCAGTCGCGATCCATGCGTCCTAGGGACAGGTCAATAATTTCCAGCACGTCGGCGATCGCCATCGCGCGACCATCCCCTTGAACTGTGACTCCCGCTACCCCCACAGGCTTCGGCACCGGTCCAGACAACTGCTTAATCACGATTTCCTGTTCGCCGATGACCTGATCCACCTCCATGGCCACGAGATCATCGCCGCTGCGCAGCACAACAATTGAGACCATGCCATCGTCTTGGCTGCTCCCGCCATAGACATTGCTGCGGCTAATATTGCGGCTGTACTTGAGCAAGTCCCCAAGTTTACGCACTGGCAGCAGGCGATCGTGCCACGAGAGGACACGTTGACCATCTTCTAGGGTTTGGATGCGCTCTTGGGGAATATCCAGCATATCCTCCACACCGTCAATGGGGAAAGCAATGCGGCAGTGGTTATCAATGCAGCAGAGGGCTTTGGTAATGCTCAGCGTCAGCGGCAAGCGGATCGTAAAGGTGGTGCCTTTGCCCACCGTAGAGTCAATGTTAATCGTGCCGCGAATGTCCTCCAGATTTTTGCGCACCACATCCATCCCCACACCGCGACCGGCAAGGGCATCGGCTTGATCTTTGGTGCTAAATCCCGACTGAAAGAGGAAGGCATAGACCTCTTGGCGCGACAGGTTGGGGGCATCCGCCTCCTTCAGGAGACCCTTCTCGATTGCCTTGCGTTTTACCCGTTCTGGGTCAATCCCCGCCCCATCGTCACTGACGGAGATAATCGCTTGACTGCCTTGATAGAAGGCTCGCACGCGAATCAGGCCTTTTTCAGGTTTGCCCAATCGCCGCCGCTCTTCGGGGGGTTCAATGCCGTGATAGACGGCGTTATTGATCAGGTGGGTCATCGGGTCAAAGAGCTTTTCGAGGATGCCCTTGTCAATGAGGGTATCTTCCCCTTCAATCTTCAGTTCCACCTGTTTGCCAATGGTACTGGCAACGCGGCGCACGGCACCCGGCAAGCGGACAGACATTTCACGGAAGGGCACCATTCGTGAGCGGCTCAACCCCTCTTGAACTTGGGTAGTGACTTGACGAAACTGCCGTGCCACCTGCTCCACTTCATCAATCACGTACTGGATGTCATCCGCTGCCTCCCGCACCCGCACGATCCGCTCAATCACCTCCTGAGAGAGGGTGTGGAAACCGGTAAAGCGATCCATTTCCAAGGCATCAAACTCGACCCCCGTGGCGTGGGTTCCCCGTTCCCCTTGGCCATTGGCTGCCCGTGCTGTCGTTACGCCCAACAGTGAACTCTCAAGGAGCGATCGCTCGTAGAGGTCTTGCATTTGTTGGCTGACATCCCCAAGTTGTTGGACTTGGTAGAGCAAGTTATCAAGAAACTGCCGCAGGCGTTCTTGGGTGTCTTCGAGGCTATTGCGGTTGACCACCAACTCCCCAACGAGGTTACTCAAGGTATCGAGGTGGCGTACGGGTACCCGCATGGTTTGCTCCACCAAGGCGCTACCTTTTGGCCCTGCCCCGGCTCGGCGAGGAGTGGCCGCCTTCGCACTACTCCCTGCGGGTTGGGGAATTAATTTCTCTAAATCGGCAAAACTATCATCCGCAGTCGAGGGGGCTGTTGTGGCCGGCGGTGGGGTGGGTGCCGTAGGGGTGGCTTGACCCAAGAGTTGCTCGAGATCCTCAAAGGCCGGTGGCGCCACCGTCTCTAAAAGCTGATCCAATTCGTTGAACGTGGCAGCCTCAGCTGGGGTTGTACTCGTTGCACTTTGCTCAATCAACCCCTCCAATTCCTCTAGGACGCTTTCGGGGGTGGCAGGCACAGTGGCATCATTCATCAGTGCCTCCAGTTCAGCCATGCTGGCAGCTTCAGGGGAGGGAATGGATTCCTCCACCACCGCTTCGGGTTCCGTCATGCCTGCAGCTTCAGGAGAGGTGAAGGAGGCTTCCATGAGGGATTCTCGCTCGGCAATGCTAGCAGTCTCAGGAGCGGGTACAATCTCCTCCACTAGGGGTTCGGGTTCAGCAATATTTGCCGCTGTCACTTCAGGCATACTTGGCTCAGCGATCGCCGGTGCCTCGGATAGCGTTTCTGCCCAAGGATCATCAGGGCTTGGCGGGGCAATAAATTCCGCGAGGGCTTCTTCCGCCGCATTATCCACAACCAAGTTTTCTAGGACATCGTTGAGACCCGGCACCTCTTCGAGGAACTCAGCCACATCCTCAGCAACATCACTGAGAGCAGGGATCTCAAAGTCCTCTTCTAAGGGAAGCAGATCGGGAGCCTCAGTGGTTTCCACCTCACCCAAAAAGTCTTCTAGGGAAGCAACTGCCTCATCAAGAGCGGCCATCTCTGAGGGGGCTTCCTCGGCGAATTGTTCAAGAAATGCATCCAGACCAAGTTCGGCGGGTTCTGCGGCTGCACTCTCCTCAAGAGGACGGTCAAGTGTCAAGGGCGCCTCAAGGGCCTCAGCCATACTTTCGGCGATCGCTGGCGGCGTGAGGTCATCGAGGGAGGCTTCCTCCACCTCCGCAGAGACCAGCTCACCCGAGAGTTCTTCAATTTCATCGAGAATGGCATCAAGGCGGGGTTCTGCCTCAGGCAACTCCTCAGCAGCGGTTATGTTCAAAAAGTCGGAAATCTCCTCATCAAAGGCCGCTTCATCCCCCAGCTCTAAACTGGCCAAATCCCCCTCAAGGGTGTCCTCCAGCCAGGCCGTCGGCAGCGCTGTGGCATCACTAAAAATGTCACTCAATTCTTGGAAATCAGTCCCACTCTCCTCACCAAAAACAGTGACACCATCGCCACCGCTGCTCATTGGCTCCATTGGCTCGGAAATCTCTTCTTCAGGCACCCTCACCTCTAGCGGAGCAACCTCAGAGGCCATTTCAAGGGGTTGCAGTGGTTCCTCAAGGGTGACGGGAGCTGATTCTAAGACCACAGGCTCTGGCGCTTCTGGAACAACAGCCGGCGCTTCCTCAATCACAGGGGGCTGAAGCGCCACTAAACTGTCACTGGGACGAATCGCACTGCCTTGACCATTGAGCACCAAGTCGCGAGCCGCCATAATCTCTTTGATCACCACGGGTGCCAAGGCCGTGAGGGGCTGAGCTGTGTTACTCACCGCCTGTTGGGCGATCGCCAGCAGTTCAACCCACTGGGGCAGCGCAAAGGTTTCCCCCAATTGACCCAAATTAGAACAGGCCTCCGCCAATTCTTGCCGCACTTGGGGCGAATCGGGTTGCTTAAAGAGTTGCAACATTGCCCGCAAGCGATCGGGCACCTCCGTTTGAAAGACTAAGCGGTAGCTGGAGTCAGCAACGGGTTGCACCGGCGGCTTAACGGGTTCGGCCACAGGGGGAGAAGGCGCAGCTACAGGGGGCGCCACCTCTGCTCCTTGGGTCAGGTGGCTCAAGTGGGCTTGCAGTTGATTGAAGACTGGCTCCACCCGATTCAGCGTTGCCGTTGCTGTCTCCTCCGTCAAACCAAAGGGGCCTTGCAATTCATCGAGGAGTTCCCGCAGCGCATCAAAGGCTTGCAAAAAGAGTTGCTCTAGGGTTTCATCCACCGTTACGGGGTGTTCCCGCAGAATTTTGAAGTAGTCCTCCAGCTTGTGGGCGGTGTGCTGAATGCTATGGAGTCCGAGCATAGCCGCTCCCCCTTTGACGGAGTGGGCTGCCCGAAACATTTCACTCATCGCCTCGGGGTCATTGACCACCTGCTGGAGATTCATCAAACTGTCTTCAATGGTGGTCAGGTGTTCCTGCGCCTCCTCAATGAAGTAGCCAAGAATGCGCTTTTGTTGATCGCTTTGCATAGCCCCCTCCCGGATTGCTTAGGCTTGATCTTCAGTATTTTCAACGCGGAACCGTTCCACCGATGCCTGCAAGTTGCGCGCCACACTCACTAGACCTTGCAACGAGTCAGACACCCGCTGTGCCTCCTGAGAGGTGGCCTGCGCTGTCAACTCAATGGATTGCATCACCTGCGCCATGGCTCGCGCCGATTCTGTTTGCTCGACCGTAGCGTTGGTAATCGAGCGCACAAGGGTATCAATTTGCGACGACACTTGGATGATGTCCTCAAGGGAGTGCTTGGCCTGTTCAGCCCGCTTCGTCCCCTCAATCACCTGCTGTGTCCCTTCTTCCATGGCGGTCATCACCGCACCGGTCTCGCTTTGAATTTGCAACACGATCTGCTCAATTTCTTTCGAGGCTTTGGCTGCGCGGTCTGCCAGTTGGCGTACCTCATCGGCGACCACCGCAAACCCCCGACCTGCTTCCCCAGCTCGTGCGGCCTCAATACTGGCGTTCAAGGCCAACAGGTTCGTGCGGTTGGCGATCGACGAGATCACACCGACAATCTTGGCAATCTCTTGGGAAGATTCCGCTAGGCGCTTCACCTTGCGGGTGGTCTCGGCCACCGTTTCCCGAATTTGCAAAATACCCGCCACTGTGCGTTCCACCGCCTCACCACCACGGAGGGCTGTTTCTGAAGCATTGCGTGCCACCTCATTAGCTTCTTGGGCACTTTCGGCCACCCGCTGAATCGCATTGGTCATCATCTGCACCGAGTTCAGGGTGACGGCTAGCTCCTCCGCTTGCCGCAGAGCATCTGCTGAGAGACTACGGGCAAAAGTTTCGTTTTCTGCCGCACCGCGACTCACCTGCTGGGCGGCAATTTTCACCTGTTGCACAATCGTCCGCAGGTTGTGAATTGTCAGGTTAAAGGAGTCGGCCACTGCGCCGAGCACGTCCGCTGTCACTTCCGCTTGTACGGTCAGGTCACCGCGGGCAGCCCCCTCCACATCATCGAGGAGTCGGATCACTTGGCGCTGTAAATCATCCCGCTGCCGTTCGTTTTCCTCTGCTTTTTTCTGGGCATCAGCAGTAATTTGCTGGATGGTATCCGTCATTTGGTTAAAGCTTTGTGCCAAGAGTCCCAGTTCATCGTTACTGGTGACCGGCACCCGCGCCGTCATATCACCGGCAATCACGGCATTACACTGTGCCTGCAAATCCGTACAGAAGCGCTTGATGCGGCTGACACTGCGCTGCCCCATGGCATAGACGGCCACCCCGGCGGTGAGACCAGCAGCAGTACCACTCACTAAAGGCGCAGGGCCGGAGGCACTAAAGCCTAAACTAACGGCACCCGCAGCCAAGGCGGAAAGGACACCACTGGTTACGGCTGAGGTAATGTTTTGCTGGCCAAAGGAACTCGTGGCCGTTGAGGTTGCTGGGACTGTTCTAGCCACAGGACTAGGACTACGGGAAGGTGTTGGCGCAGTAGCTGCTGGTGCTGCAACGGGTACTTGCTCGGTAAAGGCTGACAGATCCTGACTTGCTGCAGGGGGTGGGGTTTCAGCGCGGCTAGCAGTGCTTTGACTCAGGTCGAGGCTAAAATCGGCCAAGTCCTCAAGACTTTGCTGGCTGAGATCAAATTCATCCGGTAAAACTGCAAAGGTCTCGGTGCCGGCATCGGCCATCACGGTGGCATCTGAGCCAACAGCCCCCATACCATGCACTTGAGGATTGGCAATGGTCATTTCATCATCAAATCCCGCACCGGAGAGATCTGCATTGCCAAAGGAGAGATCCTCTAGGTTAAAGTCGGCAATGGATTCAAAGGGTTCAGCACCACCAGAGCTCGCTTCCCCTTGCGCGATCGCTGGTGCCTCTGGCTCCCTAACGGTTTCACCTGCGGGAAACTCAGACATGGCGATCGTTTGCTCATCCTCAAAGGTAGCGGGGTCAAAGGCCTCAGGAGACAGGGGTTCTGCCACAATATCTGGGGCTTCAAAAGCCTCAAGGGAAACCGAAAAGTCGCCAAAGAGATCGTCTTCCTCCTCGGCTGCATCAGAGGAACTTAATTCCGGCTGCGGCAACAATTCAATGGCATCTGCCGCCTCATTGGTCAACAAATCACTGATACCAGCGGCAGAGGTAGAGACTTCAGGAACATTGGTCTCAATGGATTCCGTCAGATTTGGCAAGAGGCTCTCTTCAGGAATGCTGGCTGCTGGGGCTTCCTCAATATCGCCAAAGAGACTTTCTGCCGACATATTTGCCGCTAGGGATTCCTCAAGACCGGGAAAAAGGCTCTCTTCAGAAGCGTTGGCTTCTCCCGATTCTGTAAGCCCCCCAAAGAGACTCTCTTCAGATACGGCTACTTCAGCAGCAAAGGGATCATCAAATGTTTCGAGGGCGGGGGGCGTCATTTCTTGAAACGGAGCCGCAGTACTTTCTGATGTCTCACCATCAAAAATAGGTCTGGCTGGTTCGGACGGGGTCAAAGGAGAACTTCCCATGAGCATTGTGACATCATCATCACTGATGGACTCTGTACCTAGGGGCTGCACGGATTCGCCGATGGGAATTTCTGGAATGTCCGCGACTGGCTCCTCCAAAGAATTGGCCGAAAAGGCAAAGGGATCCTGAACCGCCGCATCTTCGTCGAAGGGATTAAAGGCACCCTGTTCTAAACTGGCGCCAAATTCTTCCTCAATGCCGCCCACCTCAAGATCGTCAAAGGGGTTACTTGTCCCTAAATCGCTACCAAAGTCATCAAAGTGATCAAGACTCAATTCCTCTGAAGGGTTTGCGGCTTGGGGTTCCACAATGGGTGGCGTGGTTTGCAAAAAGGTATTGTCCCCCTGCAGTTGGGTGTGATCTCCTTGCAGGGGGGGGTGGTGTTCGCCGCCGTTTTTGGCAGGTTCAGCAGCGGGAATCAAATCCTTAATCTTGGCAAGGCTCTCGTTGGCCAAGTTGATCAATTCTGGATCCGTTGTGGCATTGAGAACCGCATGGTACTGCTCTTGAGCCTCGCTGTAGCGTTGTTGACAGCAGTAAATGTGCCCCCGCAGCAGCCGCAGGTTTGGATCGCCCGGTCGGGTGCCCACCAACTGGTCAGTGATTTTGGCTGCTTCTTCATAGTTGCCTTGCACATAAGCGGCAACCGCTTTTTGATATTCTTGGGTGTGTTGGGTGCTGCTGGATGCCATGGGCTTACTCCCAGAATGGACGATGACGAGGGGCAGAGAATTCTTAGGGACTACATCAAGGAAGCTTTAATTACTAAAGTATGCGCCAATCCTTGGGAAAGATAGCACGGGGGTGTTAATTTTCCTAAAGTGACTGGTGTTGATGGGTTCCATCGTGACACTTGCGGGCGAGTGTCATTGAGATTCTACTTTTTCTAGTTTAGAGTCCCCAACGAGCACTGCGTAAAATGGCGAGGGGATCCAAGAGCTTAACAATGTCCTGTTGCTCGGCATCAAAAACCCATTCGCCACGGACAAAGGGAGCCATCTGATCGCTGACATGGGTCGCGGGCTTAATGGTGTCATTGTTGAGCCACTCCATGCCTCGGACTTGATGAACTGCTAGCCCTACCATTAACTCATCATCTTCAATGGCAATAATCGATAGCTCAGAGCGATCGGTATTCAAGGGGGTGTCATCGCCAAGAAACTTACCGGTATCCGCGACCCAAATCACCTGCCCCCGCAAGTTCAAAATCCCCAGTAGCAGATTGGAGGTATTGGGCACTGGCGTAATGCGATCAGGAGTCACGGCCACAACTTCGCGTACCCCAATAGCCGGTAGGGCTAGGGTATCACCGCTAGGGATGGTAAAGAGGATATGTAAATCCCCCTCTGGGGTTCTGAGGTCATCGATATTGCCACTTTCGATGGGGGCATTGGTTGCGAGTAAGTCTGAGCTACTAAACATTTTTTTAGCCTCGCAAGAGTTGCTTGATGGTGCCAACCAGTTCTTTGGGGTCAAAGGGCTTCGTAATATACGCATCAGCCCCCTGTTTCATGCCCCAATAGCGATCAAACTCCTCACCTTTGGAGCTACAGATCACCACGGGAATGGATTGGGTGCGGGGGTCGGACTTAATTTGGCGACAGACTTCATACCCATTCATGCGGGGCATGACAATGTCGAGGACAACCACATCGGGCGTGCTCTGCTGCAATTGCTCCATTGCCTCGACACCATCGGTGGCAACGGTTACTTCAAAGCCTGTTTTCGCCAGCAATTCGCTGATCATTTCCCGCTGGGGTGGACTATCTTCGACAACTAAGACTTTACTCATAGGGGGTTACACGTAGAATTCAGGGTTTGCTTTATATTCTAAAAGCCTAAGAGGTTGACAGGTTGATGATAGCTAACCTGCTAACGGGGCGTCTCAAGGCCTGATTTTGGTTCTAGCACGTCGCCAAAGGACTCGTCTGTTAAGGAGGTCACAGGTGGCGCTGCACCAATGTAATGGTGCGTAATTGTTAACAATTCTTGAGTTGAAAAGGGCTTGCTGAGGTAATCAGTGGCACCGGCCACTTTGGCGCGCAGGCGATCGCTCCAACCAACGAGGCTAGTCAGCATAATAATCGGCGTATAACGGAAGCGAGGGGTGTGCCGTAGAAGGGTGCAAAATTCGTAGCCATCCAATTCGGGCATGGCAATATCGAGGAAAATCAGGTCGGGGTTGAGTTGGAAAATGAGACTCAAGGCCGTTAAGGGGTGGGCGATCGCCGTGGCTTCATAACCTGCGGCTTGCAGGGTGGATTCAACCACTTGACGGACAGTGGCGGCATCATCCACACACACGACCCGGGGCGATCGCCGCCAAGAGAGGGGGGGAAATGTACGGGTGTGGCCATTGGTTCCCCAAGAACTGACTTGTAAGTACCCTTGATGGAGATAGGGCAGCAGGAGTTTGCCCACCGTCACGCCATCTCGTCCCAGTTGCCGACTCAGACGGCGCAAGGTGATCCGCTCGCGCACGAAGGGTTCCAGTTGGCGAAACCACTGATCCGCTGGATCGTTGCCTGTGGGTTTAATATCCGTCAGTTCGAGGGATTGATCAAGGGAACGCAACTCTGGATGCAGTTTTTTCCATTCCCGCAGATGACTCAGGCTGTCATTGAGCAGCATTGTCAGGGAGAGATTGTGCCATTGGGGGGTGAGGGGACTCGCACTATAAAACTTGAACCAAGCGCGATTGAGGCTAACAACGTCAAAGAGACTCTCCCGCAGCAGCGCCCGCCACACGCTATGGATTTGATTGAGCTTGCAGTGATCGAGGAGCCACCACAGGCATTCGTATTCCACCCAACTGGCACCGGCTTTGCTTTCGATAAAGCTATCGGGACTCGGCCAAGGAATGCCCTGCCCATAGAGCAGATCCTGCAACCGCTCTAAACTGTGGCTGTGGCGATCGGCAATATACACTAGGTGGCCATGACTCAAAAAGAGAAGCCACGTATGACCGGCATCATCTTCGAGGTAGAGTTCCCCGGTGCGCTGGCCAAGGGCAAGGGTTTGGCACAGCGTGTAAATATCCGTATCGTTGAGGCATCCTTCCATGGCGCTATTATAGCGATCGCCAGCGGGCTGACCGCGACACCGGATAGTTCAGTCTCAGTTAGCGCTGGGTATAGCTAGAGAGCAATTGCACCAGTTGCTTCACAAGGGCTTCCTGATCGCGATTGATCTGGGGAAAGTTAAAGTCATCGCGAATATGAACCTCAAAGCCCGGCACCACCTCAATGCGCTTCCAAGATTCTGGTTGCGGTGAATGGCTCGGGGGCGGTACCTCGCGGCGGCTGACACTGGGACTGACGCGCATGGGTTCCCCATAGCGATGCTCAGAGCGGTCTTGTACCTGTTGCAAAAAGGCCAAAGCTGGGTTGATCGGGGGTGGATTCAATTGCAGATGAACCCCTTGCTCAAGGAGTGCCCGCAGTTCTGGGGTGCTCATGCGATACACCAGCTTGTAAATGGCACCTGCGGTATAGCCCTCCATCAACAGCCGCCGCACCACCAGCAATTGCACCAGGTGGCGATAGCCGTAGCGCCCTTCGCGGCCAATGCGAGCGGGACGGTCAATCAATTTGCAGGAGGTGTAATGGCGCACCAGACGCGGGTTGACCTCTTCCAAAACACGGTTTTTGGAATCCTCCTGGGGGAGGTGCTGGGGTAAGAGTTCGTTGGCGATTTCCACCAACTCATCTAATGACCATTGATCCTGAACGTGGATGAAATCTTGAATTGTTGCCATGATGAGCAAACACAGCCTTTTTTGAACGAAAAAAACAAAGAAGTCAGTTAGAGAGGGATTTTCCTGTCCCAGATAGAGCGCAAGGGCGCCTCTAGAGCAGGAGTGAAACTATATTATCGTATTTTTTTGGTTCTGTATCATTTTGGGTCTAATTTAGTCTTACAATTATCAAGGAAAAGTAAACACCTGAATATTACAAGGCTACAGAGAATTCAACGCAACGTGAAGCTGCATTGTGACACCAAAACAATTTATTTGATTCTAGCATACAGCGTTTGGTGTTGAGTGAACTTGTCCCAAAAATTACTGGGATTTTTGTGTTGTCAAGCAATTTGTTGCAGAGTTGTTACAAATTCAGGATAGGAGACGGCTGCCGCACTGGCGTTGTGAATGTGGCTGGTTCCTGTGGCATTGAGGGCAGCGATCGCCAGACTCATGGCCATGCGATGATCGCCGTAGGTTTCCACATGGGTGCCTTGCAAGGGTACGCCCCCCTGAATATCGAGGCCATCACTGAGTTCAGTGACCTTAGCGCCCATTTTTTGCAATTCTGTGGCCACGGCCTTGAGGCGATCGCTTTCCTTCACCCGCAGTTCTGCTGCATCCCGAATTTCGGTGATCCCCTCGGCAAAGGCAGCAGCCACAGCCAAAATCGGAATCTCATCAATCAAGCGGGGAATCAATTCACCGCCAATACGGGTTCCCTTCAGCCTCGCCGATCGCACCCGCAGATCTGCAACGGGTTCGCCTGTGACGAGCCGCTCATTTTCAAGGGTAATCTCGGCCCCCATTGCCCAAAGCACGTCGAGAATGCCGGTGCGGGTGGGGTTAACTCCCACATTGGTCAGTACTAGTTCTGAATCAGGGGTAATGGAGGCTGCCACCAACCAAAAGGCGGCTGAACTGATGTCGCCGGGCACAATCACCTTCTGACCCTTTAAGACCGCAGGTCCTTCAAGACTCACCGTACAGGTGGCCTCATCCACGCTCAAACAGGCACCAAAGGCCTGAAGCATACGTTCACTGTGATCCCGTGAGCGGTGGGGTTCGCGAATAATGGTGGTGCCTTCGGTGTGGAGGGCGGCGAGCAATAGCGCTGATTTCACCTGAGCGGAGGCAATGGGACTGTAGTAGGTGATTGGCTCTAAGGGCTGCCCCAAAACGGCCAAGGGGGCACGGCTGTGGTGTTGACGCCCCCAAATCTGGGCACCCATCTGCATCAAGGGTGTGACGACCCGTGCCATGGGGCGCGATCGCAATGAGGCATCCCCAGTCATCGTAAAAAAGCGACCTGTTTGCGCTGCCAATACCCCCAACAACAACCGCATCGTTGTACCAGAGTTGCCGGCATTCAGGACATCCACGGGTTCTTGGAGATGGCCAATTCCCAAGCCTTGAACTGTGACTGCTGTGGCATTGAGATCTGAAATCTCGGCACCAAGGGCGCGAAAACAGGCGGCGGTGCTACAGGTATCTTCACCCACGAGCAGGCCTTCAATATGGGTAGTGCCCTCTGCCATTGCCCCCAACATCAGGGCACGGTGGGAAATGGATTTATCCCCCGGTACCTGGAGGGTGCCCTGCAGGGGATGGCCATCGGCCTGAATTTGCCAAGTGTCGTCGGATGTAATCTGAATCACCGCCATGGGACATCTGGATAAAACCGCGTTCTCGATTGTCCCACGTCTGTTGCGCTATCGACCCATCGAGCGTTTGAGTTCCTCAAGGGCAGTTTGCAATTCCAAGCGGCGAAACTCGGCTTCAATTGGGTCATTCAGGTCACTGCTCATGCGCGGTGGTGGTGGGGGCGGTGGTGGGGGCGCACTAGCACTAGGCACACGGTTCATGACTTCCCGGCGGCGATCGCGAATCTTTTGCAGCAGCTGCTGGGTAACGGGAATTTGATTGAGGGCGTCGAGGCGTTGCGTCCACAATTGTTCCCCCCGTTGGCGCAATTCGGCCTCCCGTTGTCGTGCCAATTCGGCCAGATCAGGACGCTGAGCGGCCATAGCGGTGTGGGTACGATCGCGCCAGCGGCGAATCTCGGAAACAAGGCCTAAAATTTGCTGTTCGCAGGTATTGACTTCCTGTTGCAGCCGCAGTAGCCGCTCTTGGGTTTCCCGTTCTTGATCCTCTAGCTCAAGGAGCAGTAGATTGAGTTCAAGCTGCGGATTGGCACGAATAAAGTCCTCGAGTTTTTGCTCTAGGAATGCATTCAAGTCGCGGAAAAAGCTCATGAGTGCCCCTTTTTTTAAAAACTTTGGCCAACAGTGAGGGAGCGCACTTCCCCTTGACGCCGTAGCACCGCCCGCTGATTTTGAATCTGTACCAGTTGCCAGCCGTCGTTGCCAATTGTATCGCCCACACTCAAGCGCAGTGTTTGGCCATTGCTTTGAAAAAGAGCCACTGAGCGATCGCCCAGTTCGAGGATGCCAACTAAGGTATGTTGGGGGGGCGCCGGTGTAGGGGCAGGGGGTACCGGTGTGGCTGCCGGCGTAGGAGCTGTCACCGTTGGTAAATTGGGCAGGGTCACCGTTGGCGCGCTGGGGGCTTGGTAGACGGGAACGTAAATGCGTTCAACCGTCGGGGTGGGGGTTGAGGGGGTGCGAACCGAATTGCTGGCGATCGCCGGCGGCGAAGGGGTTGGGGGGGCGGCTTGTTGGCTGAGCAGCTGCAGGGAGGTTTGCAGATACTCAGCGAAGGCAATGTCCGCAGGGCTGGTGGTTGTGGTCACCGTAGCGTCAGGGGCAACTGCAACTGGTTGGCGATTCAGACTGATCCAAAGGCCAACTCCTAGGACAAAGGAGGCAATGCCAACCCCCATCAAAAAGCGATCGCCCCAAGAAAAGGCCTGCTCTGGTTCCGATCGGTGCAGCCAGCGAGAAGGTTCCGCCGGTGGTGGGGGCGGAGGAGGAGTTGTCGCTTCAAAGGGGACGAGGAGGGAAGGTTCCGGTTCTAAAACCGCTGCTAGGGATTCTGGCTCATTGAGGTCGGCCTCCACAGCGGCAAAGACTTCATCCAGCAAGCGGTTGGCTTGGACATCTGTCAGACAGGTTTCCATGGTATAGGGGTCTGTCCTCTGCGGATCATCGCTCCGTGTCATCACCCATGCCTCACAATAATCACCAAAAACGCCCAACCTTGCCTATTTCTTTTACGATGGATGACTAAATTCTATGCAATCCCTCTCCTATTGGCCACCACTGCCGCTGCACTCTGGCGTGATCCACACGGTCTTTACTGCCTATGTCCAACGCTGGGGGTGCCTCTACCCTTGGCAACCGCAAACCAGCCATGTTTTCCATGGGGCGGCGGGCGTGCCCCTGTACGGTGAGGGGTATCGGCTTGGCCAAGCACGCGGAACCATCATTGCCACCTACGGCATTACGGGTGATCTCAAGAATCAATGGTACTTGCATACCCTTGCCCATTGGGCGATCGCCCGCCGCTTTGATGTGGTGCTCTTCGACTGGCGTGCCCATGGCCGCAGTGCTGAACTTTCTCCGGCGTTGACCAGTGATGGGCTTTACGAAGGCCAAGACTTTGTCGCGATCGCCCAACAGTGCCAAGAACTGGGCTATAGGCCGCCCTACTGGTTTGTTGGCTATTCCTTGGGGGGGCAGTTAGCCCTTTGGGGGGCGTGGTATGCCCAACAGCAAGGGACAAAAGAGATTGGGGGGGCGGCTGTGATTTGCCCCAACCTTGACTCCAACCGCTCCCTTGCCCACCTCGGCACGACTTTTTGGGGACGGCAATTTGAACGCGCCATCAGCCGTCAACTCCAACACTTGGCTCGCCACCTGCATCGCCTTCATCCTCAAATCTTTGATCTCAACACCGTTGCCCAGATTGACACCATTGCCGGTTTTGATGCCGCCCTCGTCATTGACCGCCTTGGCTTTGGCAGTGTGGCCGAGTATTACGCTGCCAGTAGTCCCTTGCCGCTGCTGCCGCAACTGACAATACCCCTATGGATTCTCTATGCCGCCGATGATCCCCTATTTGATCCCAGTCTGGTGCCAGA
This sequence comes from Thermosynechococcus sp. HY213, assembly GCF_031460975.1. Taxonomy (NCBI): domain Bacteria; kingdom Bacillati; phylum Cyanobacteriota; class Cyanophyceae; order Acaryochloridales; family Thermosynechococcaceae; genus Thermosynechococcus; species Thermosynechococcus sp. HY213. Next base: position 74,631 of record NZ_JAVKVB010000001.1, read on the forward strand.
ACTCCTAGCCATTGCCGAGGCCAACCCTGCCCTCACCCTGCTGATGACAGAGCAAGGGGGTCACGTGGGCTTTACCAGCGATCGCAAGTGTCAACGCCTCTGGGGCGATCCCGACTACTGCTGGGGGATTCATCGGCTCTTGGATTGGCTAGGGCAGCAACCTAGATAACCTACGAAAGTATAAAGGCGGCACCCGGATTCGAACCGGGGGATAAAGGTTTTGCAGACCTCTGCCTTACCACTTGGCTATGCCGCCCTATTTGGCAATTTCCCATTATAGCCGATAGCGCTCTTGCCATCGTTGATTGTTTTAGCTTACTGACCAGATTGCTCAAGGTAACGCTGGATGGCTTCACGGGTCACTGCCGCCAGAGACATGCCCTTGGCCGCTGCTAATTCCTTAAGCTGCTGGTATTGATCGGCACGCACATCCACGCGGTAGCGCTTTGTCGCGGTAGCTGGAATATAGGTAGCGGCAAATTCCCGCAAGGCAGCCAAGCCGACGCGGTGGCAAAAGTCCCCAAAGGATTCGCCCTTGTGCCGGCGATCGCGATAAAAAACTAGCAATGGCTCTAGGGCTGTTTCCAGTTCGGCAATCGGTAACCGCTCAATATAGACCTCTGCTAAGCGGGTTTGATCGGGACTCCCCCCCACCCAAGTCTGATAGGCGCCGGGGACAATGCCAACAAAGCCCAATTCCGCCAAGTAGGGGCGGGCACAGCCATTGGGGCACCCCGTCATCCGAATCACAAAGTGCTCTTCTTGGAGTCCCAGCCGATCCATGAGGCGACGAATCCGCTCCAGTACCCCCGGAATTGCCCGTTCAGACTCGGTAATGGCCAAGCCACAGGTAGGCAACGCCGGGCAGGCCATGCTATAGCGTTCGAGGGGATCAATGGCATTGACATCACGCACCCCGTGCTGCTCAAGGATGTGCTGAATTGCATCCTGTTGATCGGGAGAAACATCACACAGGAGCAGATTTTGGTGAGGCGTGACCCGCAGGGGGAGCTGAAAGTCTTGGACGATTTTCTTGAGGGCCGACTTGAGTTTGAAGTTCCCCTGATCAAGGATGCGGCCATTGGCAATGGAGAGGCCATAGAAGAATTTGCCATCTCCTTGGGGGTGCCAGCCCAAAAAGTCCTGATAGCGCCACGGCGGCAGCGGGCGAAAGGGTTCGAGGGGTTTGCCAAAGTATTCTTCCACCTTGGCCTTGAATTTTTCGACTCCCCAATCGTGGATCAGGTATTTCAAACGGGCGTGGCGCCGATTATAGCGATCGCCATAGTCCCGCTGGGTGGCCACGATCGCCTTCACCGCCTCATAGACATCTGCCGCTCGGACAAAGCCAATTTCATCAGCCATGCGGGCAAAGGTTTCTTCTTTGTTGTGGGTGCGCCCCAAACCACCACCGGCATAGATATTGAAGCCCTCAAGATGGCCTTGGGCATCTATAATCACCACCAGTGTCAAATCTTGGGAGAAGAGATCTACGGAGTTATCCCCCGGCACCGTGACACAGCACTTAAATTTGCGGGGCATATAGTGATCGCCGTAGATTGGCTCTTCGTTATTGGGAAAGATCGTGCCATTGCCATTGCGCTGCCGTGCCGCCTTGACATCGGGGTGCTCTTCGGCGGAGATCACCTTTTCACCATCGAGCCAAATCTCGTAGTAGGCACCGGTTTGTGGGGTCAGCAGATCGGCAATGCGGTGGGCATACTCATAGGCAAGGGCATATTCCGGGCGATCGCGAAAGGGGGCGGGTGGCGCCATGACATTGCGGTTCAAATCACCGCAGGCGCCCAATGTGGATCCCATGCTGCGAATAATGGCTGCGATCGCTGCTTTCAGATTCTTCTTGAGAATGCCGTGCAACTGGAATCCTTGCCGCGTTGTTGCCCGCAGGGTGTGGTTGCCATACTCATCCGCCAAGCGATCCAAGGTTAAATAGAGCTGCGGCGGAATATACCCTCCTGGACTGCGGGTACGCAGCATGAACTGGTAGTCTTTCTCCTGACCCTTGACGCGGTTATCGCGGTTGTCCTGCTGATAGGAGCCGTGGAACTTGAGGATCTGCACCCCCTCTTCGCTAAAACGATTCGTTGGTTCTAGCAGTTCTGTGGCTAGGGGTTCCCGCAGATGTTGGCTTTGTTCCTTGAGAGCCTCAATTTTTGAGCGTTTCAGGGCAGCATCAGCAGAGGGGGGCGAAGCAACCATAGTGTTCTTTTTTCCAGCAGGTGAAAGTAACTAAAATGACGACAGCCAAAAGTCCCTAATCTTGATCGGGAAAGTGAGCTATCTCATTTTAGCGAACCTGTGGAACGATTAACAGGAGGGTTCTTCCTTGGAGGCACAGTCCTTTTGCCAGCAGCGTTCGAGGTAAGCATCGTAATACTGCCGCCAGAACCGTTTGGGATTGAGGGTAAAGCCCGGACTAAATAGCCGTTGGTTCAAATACTGCCAGAGGGGAAAGGCGAGGACACGACGCGTAGCCATAAGCACACCGTGAGCGTGAGCGATTCAAAAACTTCAACTTACCTTGATCATAGACGAGGGTTCTGGGGGGCAAGGGTCTCTGCCAAGTTTCTTAACGCGCGAGAAACCGTCCGAGGGGCGAAAAATGTTAAAATCTGTAAAGTTTTCTGGGATCACCGATGCGGGTTGTCATTGTTGGTGCAGGATTAGCCGGCTTAGCCGCCGCAGTGGATTTGGTGGATGCCGGTCACAGTGTTGAAATCTATGAATCCCGTCCCTTTGTGGGGGGCAAAGTCAGCAGTTGGCAAGATACCGATGGAAACCACATTGAGATGGGGCTGCATGTCTTCTTTTACAACTACGCCAATCTCTTCGAACTGATGACCAAGGTGGGGGCGATCGCCAACCTACTACCTAAGGAACATACCCACACCTTTATTAATCGCGGTGGTCAGGTGGGAGAACTGGATTTTCGCTTTCCCTTGGGTGCCCCCTTCAACGGTCTCAAGGCCTTCTTCACCACCAGTCAACTCTCTGCTGCCGATAAATTCTTTAATGCCATTGCCCTTGGCACCAGTCCTGTGGTGCGGGGTCTGGTGGACTATGAGGGGGCAATGCGCCAAATTCGCGCCTTAGATCGGGTCAGTTTTGCGGAGTGGTTTCGCCGCCATGGGGGCTCAGAAAACAGTCTCAAGCGCCTTTGGAATCCCATTTCCTATGCCCTTGGCTTCATTGATACCGAGCAGATGTCCGCTCGCTGTATGCTGACGATCTTTATGATGTTTGCCGCCAAAACCACTGCCTCACGGCTGAATATGCTCAAGGGGTCACCGGCAGAGTACCTGCTCAAGCCGATCGTGAACTACCTTGAAGCGCGGGGGGCTAAGATTCATCTGCGGCGACGGGTGAAGGAAATTCGCTTTCGCGGCGAGGATCCGAGCACTTGGCAGGTGGAAGGGTTGGTGATTCCCCTAGGCGAAAAACTAGAAACAGTTACAGCGGATGCCTATCTATGTGCCTGTGATGTGCCGGGGATTCAGCGCCTGATTCCGGCGGCGTGGCGATCGCACCCAACCTTTGACAACATCTTTAAGCTCGAGGCCGTGCCTGTGGCCACGGTACAACTGCGATTTGATGGCTGGGTTACGGAACTGCAAGACCCCAGTAAGCAAAAACAGGTGGCGGCAACGGGTATTGATAACCTGCTCTACACTGCCGATGCTGACTTTTCCTGCTTTGCGGATCTGGCCCTCACTAGTCCAGCGGACTACTATCGCGAAGGTCAAGGCTCCTTACTGCAAGTGGTGCTTACTCCCGGTGATCCCTTCATCAAAGCCAGCAATGAAGAAATTGCCCAACATGTGCTGCGCCAAGTCCATGAACTTTTCCCCTCGTCGCGCCATCTGAACATGACATGGTACAGTGTCGTCAAATTAGCGCAGTCCCTCTATCGCGAAGCCCCCGGCATGGATCCCTATCGTCCGCCCCAAAAAACACCCGTTCCTAACTTTTACTTGGCGGGCAGCTATACGCAGCAGGACTACATTGACAGCATGGAGGGCGCGACAATGTCCGGACGACAAGCCGCCCAAGCGATTTTGGCAGGAGGTCATGGATGAGTTGGTTAGAGCATACGGTTCAGATTGAAGTGGCAGCCGATGTCGATCGCGTCTGGGCACTGTGGTCGGATCTGGAGAAAATGCCCCTGTGGATGAAGTGGATTGAATCTGTGGTCATCACTGAAGAAGACCCTACCCTATCGCGCTGGACATTGACCACGGGCAACTGGCACTTTAGCTGGCGATCGCGCATTTGCCGCCAAGTGAAGCACCAAATGATTCAGTGGGAGTCCGTGGATGGGCTGCCCAATCGGGGTGCAATTCGCTTTTACGATCGCCATGGCAGCACCATTGTGAAGCTGTCGGTGTCCTATGCCATTCCGGGAATTTTGGGACAAATGATGGATCGCCTTTTCCTTGGCCGCGTAGTTGAAAGTACATTGCAAGCAGATCTCGAACGCTTTCGTGAATATGCCCAACAAATGCAGCCCACACAGGTTTCCTGAGGTTGACTCAAAGTTGGGATAGACCAAAAGAGATCGCGATCGCCAGCAGGGCTGCACCGGGAAACGTGAGTACCCATGCCATGAAAATTTGCGCCCACACTTGCCAGTTCACTTCCCCTTGATGGCGATAGCCAGCACCCGTAATCGCACCCACCACGACTTGTGTCGTACTGACGGGAAAGCCCACCAGACTTGCGGCTCCCACAGTCAAGGCGGCACTGAGATTCGCTAAGCAGCCACTCACAGGGTCAAGGGGTGTAATTTTCTCCCCCGTAGTGCGGATAATGCGTTCGCCGCCGCCATAGGTACCGATCGCGATCGCCAAGGCACAGGCAGCCATCACCCAGAAGGGCACACCCGCCTCCGGTGACAGTTGTCCCCAACTCACAAGGGCAAGGGTGATCACCCCCATTGTTTTCTGGGCATCGTTGGCACCGTGGGCAACGGCCATCAATGTTCCGGAGAGAATCTGCAACCGTTGCCAGTGCTCTGGGGGGAGTTCTCCTTGCCATTGCAACCACTTTTCGACTAGGGTCATCAAACCAAGGCCGATGGCGATCGCCACCAAGGGGGACACGACCATGGGAATCACCACCGCCTCAACAATCCCCTGCCAATAGATGATTTGTGGTGACACTTGAAAGAGGGCTGCCCCCACCAAGCCACCAATGAGGGCATGGGAAGAACTACTGGGTAAACCCCAATACCAAGTGAGCAAATTCCAGCCCATCGCGCCGAGGAGTGCGGCACTAATCACGCCAAACCAATGGGCACCCAAGGCACTGCTGTTGAGAATGCCGGCTTCAATTGTTAGCGCCACCCGCGTACTCAAGAAGGCACCACCAAAATTAGCCGCAGCAGCAAGGATGAGCGCCGATCGCAGGGAAAGGGCACGGGTGGCCACCACCGTTGCAATGGCATTGGCGGCATCATGGAAGCCATTGGTGACATCAAAAAGGAGGGCGATCGCAATCAACCCCCCCTTGAAATCAATGGCCATGCCCTAGGCAGAGGCACTCACTTGATCTTTGTCCTTGGCGAGGAATTTCTCCAGTTCGGCAAGGGCGTCGGCATCTACCTTCGTTTGCATGGGGCAGAACTTCGGCCCGCACATGGAGCAAAACTCAGCCGTTTTATAGATATCTGCCGGTAGGGTTTCGTCGTGGTATTCCCGTGCCCGATCCGGATCGAGAGCCAGTTCAAATTGGCGGTTCCAGTCAAAGTTATACCGTGCCCGCGACAGTTCATCATCGCGATCGCGCGCCCCCGGACGATGACGGGCAATATCCGCTGCGTGAGCCGCAATTTTGTAGGCAATCAAGCCATTGCGCACATCTTCAGCATTGGGTAAGCCAAGGTGCTCTTTGGGGGTTACATAGCAAAGCATGGCCGTGCCGTACCAACCCGCCATCGCCGCGCCAATGGCACTGGTAATGTGGTCATAGCCGGGGGCAATATCCGTGACCAAGGGCCCAAGGACATAGAAAGGAGCTTCAGAGCATTCTTCCATCTGCTTGCGCACATTGAATTCAATTTGATCCATGGGCACGTGGCCGGGGCCTTCCACCATCACTTGGACATCGTGTTCCCAAGCCTTGCGGGTGAGTTGACCGAGGGTTTTCAATTCCGCCAATTGAGCTTCATCAGAGGCATCATGGAGACACCCTGGCCGCAGCGAGTCCCCGAGGGAGAAGGAAACATCGTATTTTTTGAAGATCTCAATAATGTCGCGGAAGTGGGTGTAGAGGGGATTTTGCTTGTGGTGATACAGCATCCACTTGGCGAGAATGCCGCCGCCGCGCGACACAATCCCAGTGATGCGGTTTTTCACCAAAGGCAGATATTCAATGAGAATCCCCGCATGGATCGTCATGTAGTCCACCCCCTGCTGGGCGTGCTTTTCAATCACATGCAGAAAGTCATCGGGGGTAAGCCGCTCAACGCTACCGTGGACGCTTTCAAGGGCTTGATAGACGGGCACCGTTCCAATGGGCACGGGTGAGGCATTAATAATGGCGGTGCGAATGGCATCCAAATCCCCCCCACCCGTGGACAGATCCATCACCGTGTCGGCGCCGTATTTAATCGCTAGCCGTAGCTTTTCGAGTTCCTCCTCTAGACTGGAGGAGTTGGGAGAGGCACCAATGTTGGCATTGACTTTGCACTTGGCAGCAATCCCGATCGCCATCGGCTCGAGGTTGGGGTGATTGATATTGGCGGGAATAATCATCCGCCCACGGGCAACTTCATCGCGAATCAATTCCGCAGGCAGGTTTTCCCGCCGCGCCACATAGTGCATTTCTTCGGTGATAATCCCTTGGCGGGCATAATGCATTTGGGTAACATTGTCATGCCCTTTGCGGGCAGCAATCCATTCGCTACGCACCATTGATAGAATCCTCTCTAGACAGCTTCCCTGCGCCAGCATGATCTGGTTCAGGTTCTAAGGGTTTGCTCTCAGCCTGCTCTGACCGCAGACACCCCTAGCATGTCGTTCATTCTATCACTTTGCTTTTGGGGGGTGGGGATCAGTCTAATCAGTCTAAAACGTCAATGCGCACAGGGCCGACACCGACACCAATGAGGCCAATGGCAGCCGCCGCGCCCCGCGAGAGGTCAATTTCCCGTCCCCCCGTAAAAGGCCCGCGATCGTTAATGCGGACCACTACTGAGCGGCCATTCTGGAGATTTGTCACCCGTACCCGTGTCCCAAAGGGCAGTGTGCGATGAGCCGCCGTCAGGGCGTCCTGATCAAATCGCTCGCCATTGGCAGTGCGGGCACCATGGAAGCCGGGGCCATACCACGAGGCAATACCCGTCAACTGCATCCGAATCGGTCCCATGGCCACAACGGTATTTGGTCTACCCTCTACGCTGGTTAGGGCAGGGGCATTCCCCAGTTGGCGGCGGATCAGGTTAGCAATGCGCAGGGCATTTTCATCATTGCGTTGTGAACCATTGGGAAGTGTGACTTGATGGTTCAGAGTCAGGAGAGGTTCTTTGTCGGCGTAGATGCGGTATTGCTGTTGTTGGGCATCCCAACCCACGCGCACAAGGTTGGCATCAAAGCCCTGTTCGTGGAGCTGATTGAGGCGAGCGGTAAGAATGGTTGCCTGTTGGGCTGCTTCTGAGAGGGTGGTTTGCTCTGGCATTGCGGCGCCGTTGGCGGCAGCGACTTTGACGCCCTCTGTAGCTGCTACCCGTTGACCCAAGAAGGTGAGTACGGGAATCCCCCGCAAATAGACGGTTACGGCTTCGCGGCCTTGCTGTTGGTGACGATGCAGACTGGCGATCGCCCGCGTTGCTGTTGGGGTCGTGGATTGACGTTCCCCCACTTTGGTGGCAACGACAGCGGAAGAGGGGGCTGAACCTGACTCTATGGCTGGTGTGGTTGTGGTTGCACGGCTACTGGAAAGGATTCCCAACACAGCCAACGTGCTTGTTGTCAGACCCACATAAAGCGTTTTTTTCATAGGCGTCCGTTAAAAAGGGCATCCATACGGCTGGACAGTAGGGCACCAACATCACACAGGGGTTACCCCTACTGGTGCCGTGTTCGCTCTCATCGCGGAACTGTTTCAACCTACCACGAAGGCCTAGAATCAAGCATCAGGGGCATTTTGTTCATGGTAAACATTTTGAAAAAGAATAAAAAAGCGCTGAAGGCGGTGAAACCTACGCAGACTGGCATATTAACGGAATTTACAGTTGACGAAAGAAAATAAGAAAATTTTATAAACTTTTAACAAATCGTTTTTAATTTCTGAAGATTTCTGTGACTCAGATCACCAAAAATAAAAATTTATCTAAAAGAGAAAATTTGCTTTTTGCGACCTTTTCTGTGTGCCATAGGACGATTTCTCACCCAATTTTGTTTCCCGTTTTACCCCTTTTGGGATGCGCCTCTAGCCACTTCATAAAGTGCATTGCCCAAGGAATGGCTCTCTCCTCTAGCGCATAAAACGGGGATATAGTCCGTAGGGAGCCGAACCATGGAAGATAGGGATGACTTGCGGCGTCGTCTTGAAAACTTAGAAGCCGCTGTGGCTGCCCTGCAGCGATCGCTCGAGATTCTGCAAAGAGCCATTCTCCGTGAAGACCTCTCCTCTTCTGGCGTCCCAGAACCCGCAACACCATCAACGCCACCTGAGGAACCGACGGCGATCGCTCCTGCCCCTGCGACTGAATTACAACCCCCAGCGTCTGAATCTCCAGCGGTGCCACCGTTACGCCCAGTGAGGCCTTCCCAAGCTGACTGGCTACAAAATTGGGAACTGTGGCTCAACCGTCTCGGCATCGGCCTGCTGCTGTTGGGGATTGGCTTCCTCTTTCGGTACGCCGTTGAATTGGGCTGGATTACCGATGCAGTTCTTGTGGCCATGGGCTTTGTCATTGGTACGGTGTTGATGGGGTTGGGCTGGCGGTTGCAGCAGCGAGCCATCTTTAGCCAGTTTTTGCAGGGGGGCGGTCTGGCGACCTATTACCTGACGATCTTTGCGGCCTATCAGTTTTTGACCGTCATGCCTTGGGGTGTGGCCTTTTCATTGATGGTGTTAGTGACCCTAGGGGCATTTTTCATCTCGTTGCGCCAAAATCGAGCCATTTTTGCGGTGATTGGCGTGGTTGGCGGCTTAGCAACCCCTTTGCTGCTCTACAACACAGAGATGAGTCGTCCCTTGGCCTTGGCCAGTTATACGTTTTTAATTCTCTTGGGCAGTTGGGCAATTTACGCAGTGAAGGGCTGGCGATCGCTCCTGCTGTCAGCTTTTTGGTTGGGATGGCTGATGTTAACGGTGTCTATTACTGCTCAACGGCTTGATCGGGTCGTGGCATTACAGATCATTCTGGCGTTGACTTGGCTGGGCTTTACGGTATTACCCCCTTGGTATCAGGGACGCGATCGCGACAGGGCAGGGGAGCTGTATCGCCCTCAGGAGACTTCCCCACCGCCCTATGGTCAGACGATCGCCCTCTTTAATCCGCTGATTGCTTTGGGCTTAAGTGCCTTCCTCTGGGATTGGTCGGCAACGCTAACGGGGCGGGTGTTTGTTGTTTTTGGGGTGCTCTACCTTGGCACCAGTCTGTTCTGGCGACACTTGCCGCAATCTTGGCGCTGGGTCTATAGCTTGACGGGACTGGTGCTCATTGCCCTTGGCATTGTTGTTCGTTACTACAGCAATCGCTTTATCCTCGCACCGCTGGCGATCGAGGGGCTGATTTTGCATTATTTGAGCCAACACTATGCCTCGCGCACCCTGCGGGTTATTGCCCATCTTTGGTGGGGACTGCTCGGCCTTGGTTTTGTTGGGCAACTGCTGTTTACTGCCGCCGATCGCCCCCCGCTGTTGAATCTGGCTTTTTTCTCCCATTTGGTGGTGCTTGGCGCCGCAGCAGTCAGTATCCGTTTTTTGCCCCCACCCACCCGCCCCCTCTACTGGATATTGAGCCATGGGGTGACGATGATCTGGATGCAGCACGAACTGGCGCCCTTTGGTACGGGGGCAGCCACCCTTGTCTGGGGACTCTTTGGCGTCGGACTGCTGATCTATGGGTTGCGACGGGACACCTCAGCGGTGCGCACGGTGGCTCTAATCACGCTGATCATTACTTTGGTGCGGCTTTTCTTCGTTGATCTCATCCATCTTGCGCCGGTGTGGCGAGTACTCCTGTTTATGGGGTTTGGTTTGATTTTTTTGCTGCTGAGCTATTTTTTCCGCGCCCTGTGGCGGCGATCGCCCGTGGAATCCTCTAGGATCAGTGAAGAAACCCCAACAAATGAGTCCGAAGAAACCCCATGACCCGCATTGCTGATCTGCGCCGTGATTACCGTCGTCAACGTCTCCTCGAAAGTGAGGCGGCTGAGGATGCGATCGAACAGTTTCGCCTCTGGTTTACGGATGCGGTCAACGCTGAATTACCGGAACCCAATGCGATGACGCTGGCCACCGTTGGCCTCGATGGCATGCCTGCTGCACGACTGGTCTTGCTCAAAGATGTGGACGATCGCGGGTTTGTCTTTTTTACGAACTATCGCAGTCGTAAAGGTCTAGAATTAGCCGCCCATCCCAAGGCTGCCCTTGTCTTTTGGTGGGCAGAGCTAGAACGGCAGGTGCGCATTGAAGGCACTGTTGAGCAAATTAGTGCAGCGGAGTCCGATGCCTACTTCCAGAGTCGTCCTTTGGGTAGCCGTTGGGGGGCATGGGCATCCCAGCAGAGTGAGGTTTTAGAATCCTACGCCGATTTGGAAGCCCGCCTTACGGAAGTGGAAGCCCGCTATGGCGAAAATGTCCCTCGGCCAGAGCATTGGGGGGGCTATCGTGTTCTACCGACCCTGATTGAATTTTGGCAAGGGCGACCCAATCGCCTCCACGATCGCCTGTGCTATCGGCGCCAAGGAGACCACTGGCAGCGGGTGCGCCTCTACCCCTAGGATAGGGATATCTTTAGAGATTGGCTGAGATGCCCATGATTGCCGGTGAACTTATCCCCGCAGAGGGAACCATTGAACTCAATGCTGGCCGGCCAACGGTGACGTTAACGGTGGCCAATACGGGCGATCGCCCAATTCAGGGGGGATCTCACTACCACTTTTACGAAGTCAATCCAGCCCTCCAATTTGATCGTGAACAGGCACGAGGAATGCGCTTAGATATTGCCGCTGGCACCGCCATTCGTTTTGAGCCGGGGGATGAGCGGGTGGTGCAACTGGTGGCCTTTGGTGGCAGTCGCCAAATCTATGGCTTTCGCGGCGAAGTCAACGGTGCGCTCTAGTCGGGATTCCAAGCATCCTGTAGATTAAACAGTATGGATGACAATGATTTTCCCCTTCTCGACACTTCAGAAGATGCACTAGCGGCGCTGCCGAGTGAGGAGAGCGATCGCCCCGATCCCGAAGCCATGTTGCCCCTGCTGACCTCCGCCGATGTGACGGAGCGGATGTTGGCGGCTCGCGCCTTTTGCGAATTGCAGGATGAACGCGCCACACCCTATCTCATCAATCTCCTGCAAGAACCCTGTCCCCTTGTCCGTGTCAGTGCCGCCTATGCCCTTGGCCGTAACCCCAGTTTGGCAGCGGTGGATGCCCTCATTCAGCAATTGGAGCGGGACTGGAATGGCTATGTCCGCAAAGGCATTGTTTGGGCGCTGGGTAACTGTGGCGTCCGCTTTCCCCTGCCAGAAATTTATCGGCGCACCCTTGATCCCTTGATTCGTGCCCTGCAAACGGATATTTCTGCCGTGCGTCTCTGGGCGGCGAGTTCCTTGGGTCAGGTGGCAGAAGCTAGTGAAGAGGCGGCGACGGTTGCCATTCCTGCCCTTGCCCTTGCCTTGGCTCAGGATGCAATTGCCGCTGTGCGCAGTAACTGTGCTTGGGCCTTAGGTCATGCCTGCCGCAAAATTCCCCTTGGGCCTCTTTACACCCAAGCGATTGATCAACTCATTGCCGCTCTCCAAGACAGTGATATGGGGGTTCAAGAAGATGCCAAGGCGGCTCTTTTTAAGTTAGGAGATGCCCGCGGCCTGCAAGCGATCGCAGACCTTCAAGTAGAAGCCTTTAGCTAGGAGAGGCCGACACGATGGCCGAACCATTGGTGGAATTACGCGGTGTCTGCAAAGCCTTTGGCCATCAGCAGGTGCTGAATGATGTGGATTTAGTCATCTATCCCGATGATGCCTTAGTGATTCTGGGGCCTTCGGGAACCGGTAAGTCAACCCTTTTGCGGATTATTGCTGGCTTAGTCGCTCCCGATAAAGGCGAAGTGTATGTTGCAGGAGAGCGCCGTCAAGGATTACGGCAAGAAGGTCTCTGTCGGATGCGGATGAGCATGGTCTTTCAGCAATCTGCCCTTTTTGACTCCCTCACGGTTGCTGAGAATGTCGGCTTTTACCTGTACCAGCATACGCGTTTGCCGGAGGCACGCATTCGCGAAATTGTCAGTGAAAAACTAGCGATGGTCGGCCTCGCTGGCATGGAAGACCTCTACCCAGCGCAGTTGTCTGGGGGGATGCGCAAGCGAGTCAGCTTTGCCCGCGCCATTGTGGATAATCCCGAAGATCCCAATGACAACCCCTACCTGCTGCTTTACGATGAGCCAACGGCAGGGCTAGATCCCATTGCCTCAACAGTGATTGAGGATTTGATTCGCGAATTACGGGAGAAGACGGGGCATGCCTACGTTGTCGTTACCCACCAAAACAGTACCATTGAGCGCACGGGCGATCGCCTGATTCTCCTCTATCAAGGGCGCATTTGCTGGCAGGGCACCCATGCCGAAGCCCGCACGACCGATAATCCCTACCTGCGGCAGTTTCTCAGCGGCGATGTCAATGGCCCCATTCGGATCATTGATCAAGTGGGTACCGCTGCTCTATAAGTTCTATAAATAACGTAATAAATCAAGGAATCAATAATCGTGGCTTTACACATCGCATGGCTTGGCAAAAAATCTCCCCCCTGCGGCAATGTCACCTATAGTCGTGAAATTACCAATGGGCTATTGGATCGCGGGTACCAAGTGAGCTTTCTGCATTTTGCCCAAGAGGATGAACAGGAAGCTGAGAACGAAGGGGAGATGCCAGATGTGACGCTCCCTTGCCTGTATAAATCGCAAGTCTATACCCTGCCCTCCCTGCGAGCCAACAAAGTTCTGGTTGAGTCCCTTAAAAAACTCAAACCCGATATTGTCCACGCCTCATTGACCCTCTCCCCCCTCGATTTCTTTCTGCCCGACATTTGTGAAGAGTTAAACATTCCCTTGGTTGCCACGTTTCATCCTGCCTACAGCGAAAAGTATCGTACCCTAACGACGGGCACCGCCTTGATGACTTACCAACTGTATGCCCCCTTTTTGGCTCGCTATGACCGCGTGATTGTCTTTTCCCAATCGCAAAAGGAACTACTGATTCGTCTTGGGGTTGGTGCTGAGACGCTGCGGGTGATTCCCAATGGCGTCGATACGCGCAAATATACACCGGGACCTTCTACGACCAAAGAGGACTTTAAGGCACGCTACCTCTATATCTATCAAGGCCGGATGGCTATTGAGAAGAATGTTGAAGCGCTGCTGCGCTCTTGGTGTGCAGCGGAAATGCCGGCGGATTGTAAGTTGCTAATGGTGGGTGGCGGTGCCCTGATGCCCTCCTTGATGGCCAATTATGGTCCAGATCAAAATATTCTCTGGCTTGGCTCGATCGTTAATGATCAAGAGCGGCTACAAATTTTACGCGGCTGTGATGTGTTCATTTTGCCCTCGCAAATTGAGGGGTTATCCCTGTCGCTCCTAGAGGCAATGGCCTGTGGCTTGGCCTGCTTGGCTACCGATGTGGGTGCCGATGGTGAAGTGCTCACTGGGGCAGGCATTGTCTTGAATCCCCAGTATGTGAAAACCCAGTTGCAAACGCTGCTGCCCATTTTTTATCAACACCCGGAAATGATTCGCCTCCTTGGGGACAAAGCCCGCAAACGGGTGCTGGAGCACTATAGCCTCAGTCACAACTTGGATCGCCTAGAGGCCTGCTACCAAGAACTAATGGCTTCGTATTCTTTGGCGCGCCCGGCGGCCAAGGTGAAAAGCTAGCTCCCTCTAGTCTGGCAAACGCTCAAAGCGAGCATTGAGACAACACCATTCGTGCCGTCGCCAGACACTGCCCAAGCTCCAGCCCTGCTGTTCCAGTTGCGCCGCTACGCGATCCGCTTGATCCAAAAGAATGCCACTAAAGATGCCCCAGCCCTTGGGTTTCACAATTGCTGGCAAGTGGGGCAGAATCTCGATAATCACGGGTGCCAAAATGTTGCAGACAAGGCCATCCACCAGTTCGAGGACTTGTTCCCAACTCCCTTGCTTGACAATCAACTGGTCGGCTCTGATGCCATTGAGTTCAGCATTGCGTTGAGTCGCAGTCACCGCCAGATCCGAGGTGTCCACGGCATAGGCTTTGTTTGCCCCTAGCAAGAGGCTGGCGATCGCCAGAATGCCGCTACCACAGCCAATATCAGCCATCACCGTGGGTGGCAGCGGCTCAAAGGTTTGATCCAATTGCATCTCTAGAGCCTCAAGGCAAAGCTGCGTGGTTTCATGGGTGCCGGTGCCAAAGGCCATGCCAGGATCCAGTTTGATCACCAAGCGGGTGTTGTCAAGGGGTGGGGTTTCCCAAGCCGGACAAATCAGCAGGCGATCGCCCACCGGTATTGGATGCCAATAGGCTTGCCAACTATGGGCCCAATCCTGTTCATTCACCAACTGCCAGTGGAGTTTTGGCGAGAGGTAGCCCTGCGCCACCACATCTTGCTCAATCCAAACCCCTAGGGCAGCAATGTCCAGTAGGGTCACCTGCTGCTGCGGCACATAGCCTTGGATCAACACCCGCCCCTGCTGTTGCTGGGTTGCCGTACCTTGACAGCCAAAGGATTGAAGGCGCCAATAGACCAGCTCTTCCGCCTCAGCTTGACAAGTGACGGTAATTTCCCACCAACGCTGTACCACAGCCGTGCCTACAGATTCACGATATAGGCATCACGAATACCGGGGACTTTCAAGATTTCCTCCAAGAGGCCTTCGGGTAGGGGATCGTCCAAGCTAATCACCATCACCGCGTTACCGCGTACCATCTTGCGTCCCACCTGCATACTGGCAATGTTGACATTAAAGCTCCCTAACTGGGTGCCAATTTTACCAATAATGCCTGGCATATCGCGGTGTAGCGTCAGCAACATATAACGGGTTGGCGCCACACTAATGGGAAAGTCATCAATACTGGTGATGCGCAATTCACTGTGAGCCAGCAAGGCACCAGACACCGAGCGGGTTTCCGAGGGGCTTTTAGCAATCAACGCTAGGGATCCCGCATAGTCACGCTGTGATTCATCGCGGGTTTCGACCACGCGAATTCCCCGTTCTTTAGCTTCTAACCCAGCATTCACGTAGTTCACCCGTTCCCGCAGCGCTGGTGAGAGTAGCCCCTTCAAAGCAGCAATCACAATCGGTTGACTGTCATTGGTGGCCAATTCCCCTTGCAAACGGACTTCCAGAGACTCGACCCGACCACCCGCCAATTGCCCCACAAGATTACCAAGAGTTTCCGCCAACTGCATGTAGGGCGCCAGTTTCTCAAGAACCTCCGGACGCAGACCCGGAATATTTACCGCCGATCGCGCCGGCAACCCTAGGAGCACATCGCGAATCTGCTCGGCAACATCAATGGCCACATTCACCTGTGCTTCTTCCGTGGAAGCCCCTAGGTGGGGAGTCAAGATGGCTTCCATCCCCAAGGCACGCAGCGGAGACTCCGCCTCAAGGGGTTCAGTTTCAAAGACATCGAGGGCAGCCCCCGCCAGCTTACCCGTCTTGAGCGCCTCCACAAGCGCTGCCTCATCAATAATGCCCCCCCGCGCACAGTTAATGATGCGGGCTGTGGGCTTCATCTTGGCAATGGTTTTGGCGTTAATCAGATGCTGCGTTTCTGGGGTCTTCGGCAAGTGCAGCGTAATAAAGTCGGATTCCGCAAAGAGAACATCCAACTCCACGAGGCGGCAGCCCAGTTGTTCGGCGCGTTCCGTAGATAGATAGGGATCGTAAGCAAGAAGCTTCATGCCCATAGCACGGGCAACGGTGGCCACGTGGGAGCCGATTTTTCCTAGGCCAATAATGCCCAAGGTTTTCTTATAAATCTCTACGCCCGTAAAGCGTTTGCGATCCCATTGACCTGCTTTCACCGCAGCATTCGCATCGGGAATATGACGGGCAAGGGAGAGCATCATCGCCAAGGTGTGCTCCGCAGCAGCAATGGTGTTGCCCTCTGGGGAGTTGACCACCATGATCCCTTTACGGGTGGCCGCAGGCACATCGATGTTATCTACACCAACCCCTGCCCGACCAATAATCTTCAGTTGGTTGGCGGCCTCAATGACCTCCTTTGTGACCTTGGTTCCCGATCGAATCATCAGGGCATCGTACTCGGGAATGATTTTGATCAGTTCTGCCTCTGAGAGGCCAAGTTTGACATCGACTTGTGCCACTTGGGCAAGTAAATCAAGCCCCACCTGTTCAATGGGATCGGAAACCAGAACTTTGGGCATAGGTAAACACTAGGTATAATGCCAGAACAGTTATGCTATCACATTTTATTTCGCTAAGGGTAGGGGTAGAATGCGTTTCAGCAAAACTCTTCCTAATAGGGGGGCGATCGTTCCTCCCTTCCTGTTTTTCTTGGTTGCGCTCAGATTAGAATGGCTCACCCAGAAAGAGTTGCGACAGCAGTAGAACCACACCCGCTGCTGCAGCAATCTCTACACCGGCTGCAACTGTGCGCGCCCACTGCTCATCATCCTCTTTTTCTTTGATGGCCAAGAGCAGGAAAAACTGATCTTCATCACTTAAATTTTGAACAAAGGATTCTGAAAGCATTTCCAAGGGTAGAGTTTTGAAATAGTCAATCTGACGACGAATGTAACTAGATTGCTCCTGTAATCGTCGTTCTTTTTTCTGCGCAGCAGCGGCCTTTGCTGCTTCAGTTTCCTTTTTAATCTCACAAATAATTTTATATTTTCGGGGACTCACTGTTTTTGTCAGCATTGCCCCCAAGGTTCCCCAAAAGCAGAAGAAAGCCCACAGGTATCCCAGAAAGCCCAAAAGACCGCCTACACTCCCTACCAATAGGCCAACCAACAAGAGAATCCCCCCCTGAATAACGTTGCCCCATTTGGTTGCTGGATCGACTGTATCCAAATCGTCAATCTTGAGGCCGTGGCAAGCTAGCTTTTGCCGCTGTTGTTGGTCAATAGCATTGATTGATTGCTGATACTGCCGTTGAATGGCCTGCCGCTCTGTCTCCAGTTTCCGAGCTACGGCTTCCATACGAGCGGGATCGAAAATGGAGCGGGCAGTTCTAACATCTGTTGCTGGTTGGGTAGGTGGGGGCGGGCGATCGCCCTGCTCCATGAGGTAGGCATAGGCTTCGTTGATTTGCTTGAAGTGCTCCTCGACGATTTGCCGCGCCTTTTTGGGGGTCTCAGGAGGCAGTTTATCAGGGTGGCACTCTTGGCAGAGGCGGCGATAGGCTGCTTTGATCTGCTCTTTGGAAGCACCCGGCTGCAAGCCAAGAATGTCGTAGTAGTCGGTCATGGCTCCTTAGGTATTTATTCAAGCTCAAAAGGTCAAGAAGATTTGAAAGGAAATAGTTGCAAACATCTTCCAGACTTATTCAAGTGTTTCAGAAACTCGAGGCGCGGATCTTTATTGACGCCAAAAATCGTAATAACTTGATAGTTCCCTAAGTCAGCCACCCAAACTGGCGAGGGTTTGCCAGTGGAACCACAGAGGTTTTTGTCGTAGTTACCATTCACCTTAAGGTTAGGGTCATGAAGAAGGGCAAGGCCGTAGGGCTTTTCTCCTTTGGAATCACCACTGCAAACGACGATACGGCAGTTTGCATCAATTGCTTCTGCCCATTGGTTGGTAGTAACAGTGCCAATGGATAATGGTTGAGTCGGGTTGATTGGGTGATTACTAAGCTGCCCTAAAGCTTCATAAAACCTTTGCAGTCGCTGTTGAAAAATTTCTTTGAATTCCTTGGCACTGCTGGGGAGTTTCCAAAAGGGATTATTGTTTTTAGGAATCAGATTAGAACCACGCCACCAGGGTGCTTGGTTACGGGTTTTACGAGAGTAGCAAGGGCGACGTGCCCCTTGACCAATGCCACCCAAGTGAAACATGAGCCACATCAAGTTGCTTGCCAGCTCTTTTAGCGTTTCTTTGTGGGCATCAGGAACTTCAGAAGAATAGTCTAATACCAGTGTCCCCTCTTCTTCTCCACAGGGATCGTTTTTACCTTGCTGATTAGGGCGTGCCTCAGGTTGGGTCACCCTCCCATTAATCACCCGTACCCGCAGGTAGCCATGTTTGGGTTGCGGCTGAATTGCGCCAAAAATCATTCCTTCAAGGCTTTGGACTTCTGCTGGGGGCAACACCCCCCGCGCAAAGGCACGAAACCAGTATCGCAGCAGGGACTTAAAGGCTGTAGCTCGCACCTCGGCCTCTGGTTGCCCGCGCATCTGCCACGCTTGATTTCTAACGTTCCATTGCCATGACGTAGACGTACACTTTTGGCAACCGTGGATGAGTTGGCCTTGAACGGTAAAATCCACACTAAAGAAGCCACGCCCCACCTGTTTTAGGGATTCGACTAAAATGCCGTAGCCTGCATTCACTTGCGAACCAATTCCTTGGGTCAGGCCGCGAATCAACCAGTTCTTGACCTGTTTAAGCATTTGAGGAGAGCAATGATTGGTAGGTTTAATACCAATAAGAAATGAAGCTTCTCGCAGGGAAAAGAACACGTTTGGGTTGGCAGCATACTTGAGGTTGCCATTATTCCATGACCAAAGGTTGTTGGCCATGTCCACTGCTAGTCCCCCGTTCTTTTGTTCAGGCAAGGGGTAGGCGTCGAGGAAAATAATTTTGCCAGCTTTTTCGCTAGAGTCCCTGCTGTCGAGATAACCAAAGTAACGCTGGCCGACGAGTTTGTCTGCTTCAGCCCAAGGTACACCTTCGTTTTGCATCACCTCCCGAATGGCTTGGGCACGAGCAACACCTCGTAAGGTACTGGAGGGAATATAGGGAATGCCTAGGTTATCAAAGGCAGGCAGAAGGATACTTTCAGGACCACGGTGGCCACCAACACGGATGCGCCATGGGCAGGTGACTGCAAAACAATTGTTTTTGCCGGCAATTTGGCGAGTGCGCTCTGTTAAGACCTGCAAACGTTGGCGATAGTCACCCTGCTCTGCCATTGTCATTAGTTCCACTTTCGTACCATCTTTGGCGGGGCTAGCGGGCGATCGCATCCAGCGCAGATACTCGACAAACCCTGCACTTCGATGGGGGGTGGGATTTGGATCAAGGGGATGTTCGAGCCATGGGGAAGGACGGGGTGGAGTGTTCCCGCCCTTTTGGGAACCACCACTATTGCCTCTGCCACCTTTACCACTACCGCTATTGCCAGCGTTTCCTGAGTTGGGACGCTGTGTTGCTTTATGCACTTGAGGTCGCTGTAATGCAGGGTTATTTGTCATGTTGTACTCCTCCTAGTCTGCATTGCCGATGTCAACGTAAAGGGCGGTTGTCCAGAAGCTAAATTCACGGGCAATTTGTAACCCTAAGCCGGTTAAGCCAAGGTAGGATTCTGTGTCAAGGTTCTTGAGGGTCTCCAAGCCTTTGTCATCCGCCAAATTCTGAACATGCGCTGTTTCTTCAAGGGCACGGAAAAAAGCTTTGACAACCTCTTTCTTCCCCTCTTGACTGAGAGCGGCTTCCTCCGCTTTTAGGCGCATCAGTCCCCAAGTGGCCAAGTAGGTGTAGAGTTCAACGGCTTGGCTTTTTTGCTCCCGCAGCCGAGTGTCGTCTTTTGTATCATTCCGCAGTTTACTCAAGGCTTCATAGACTGGCTGTGCCATTGTGCGTGGATCAAAGGCCATAGCTAACTCCCAAGGGTTACAAGTTGGACAAAGCCGCGACCAAGGCTTTCTTGACCACCAATTTGGAGAATTGGGTGGCTATCGAAAACATCCCGCAGATCGCTTTCCACTTTTTCTGCGGCGCCATTGAGTTGGGCAACCGTCCCCCACGGGAAGTACATCAATGTATCGGGGGGAATGGCTTCCTCGTAGCGAAAACCGCCTTCAACGGTTTTATGCTGATCGAGTTTCACCTTGACCTGTCGCCACAGGCTGGTTTCAATGAGGGTTTTGCAGTGCTGATCGGGTAGAACCAAGACCTGTTGAATTTGGGTTTGCTCGCGGATCGGAATCCACTCTTGCCATTCCTCCCAAGACTTGAGCTGATCGCCTTTGAGGATCGCGTCCTTGAGATAAACAGGTTTGCTGGTGTCTAAACTGGTGCTGTAGGCAGCGACTGTTCCTGAGGACTGACCAGTGAGGCGTTGCCAACGATGCAGCAGCATGGGGCAGCTAATCCAGATCACGCCATGGCTGAGGGAGGGAACCGGTACCCACAGGAGTGAACCATCGCCGACCCACACTTGCCCTTGGGTAAGGTTGGTGTTTTCGCCGCCCATGACATCTTCAATGGTGTTGCCCCAAAGGCGGTTGCGGTCTTTGTCGGGGGTACTGGCACGCAAGCGACCCCGAATCGTGCTGGAGGGAATGTAGGGCAACTCTGTGTGGGACTCCCGCGCAATGCCGAGAAGGTTGCCCTCTTGGGTGGTGCCACCCGTGTGGAGGGGGGAGAGAAGGTAGAGGTAGGCAAGGTTAAACATTGTTGATCATCCAGTCTCTTTGAGGTCAACGTGTATCGGTGCTCACCTAATTTATCCATTCGTATTCGGGTGGTTATGCAGTGCCCCAGAGCAATTGGCCGTAGTGAAGTTTTTCAAAGGTGGTGCGAGCTTTGGGGGCTACACCGCCGAGGAGTTGTTGGGGCTGGGGAGAGGGAGGCTGAGCAAAGCGATAGATAGTTCCCGGCCTAACATAGGCACGCTGTGCGGAATAGCCCAATTGGGGTTGCCCATTGCGACGGGTAAAGGTACTGAGACCACCGGCTAAAAGGGGGCGATCGCCCACCACACCAATCAGATGCTCTTGCCAATCATGGGGATACAGTCCATAAACGGGTGCGTCAGCCACCACGGGCGCCAAGCCGGGAGTCAGCACGTAGGCTAGGGTTTCTTGACCGGTGCCTTGAAACCGCTCTAGGTCTGCAAAGGGAGGTTTCTTTAGGGCATGCACCTGGGCCTGATGCCCCTCACCCCCAATGCGCACGACTCCCTCTCGATTGGCAACACTGATGCCGGCCACAAAGCCCCAGCCCGGATGCATCCGGTTGGCCACTTCCGTAAAGTAGCCGGCTTCGTCCTCCACATTGCGACTTTCGGTTTGCATTTTGATGTGGGGGAGGACTTGGGTTGACCACGGCAAATCATGGAAGTGCTCTTTGGCGTTGAGCTGATCCAGCTTTCCTTGGAGATAGAGGACAAGAGCATCCAAGCGCATCAGGGGAGCCGGTCGGCCTTGGGCTTGCTCATTCTCCCTGAGGGTCGGTTCCACAATAGGGCGTAACTTTCCCGGCAACGGATGGCGGACATCTTTCCAAGCAGGGTCGTCGGTGGCAGTGGGTTGAGTGCGGGCAAAGCCCTTGACTTTACTGAGGTCGGCACGATCATTGATGTCGACTTCCTCGTTGCTTTTGTTGCCAATGCACACCAAATCCTTGGGCGTGTCTACCCAGACTTGGTTTTTGGCATCAATGAGGAAAGGCCCAAGAAACTCCAGATTTTGCGCGTAGGAGTCACACAGAGAGCGTAAGGCTTGAAAGACCGTAATTGGCAGGGGCGGAAAGAGACTTTTTGCCCAAGAGCCTTCTCCCGGTTGAAAGGGTCGGGAGTCACGAAAAAGGAGGACATCTAGGGGATCTAGACGATACCAACTTAATTCAGTCATGATAATCAACCTCATGTGTCTTTCGTTATCCTTGAAGCAGAATAGTTTTGCCCAAATGAGTTTTAGAACTCTCTGCTTTCATCGATCGCCATCCTGATTACTCCTTGGGGGTACAAACCGTTTATCAATGAAGAAGGCCATGAGCCGCAACAGGTTGAGCAGGTCTTGCAGATCCGTTCCTAGCTGACCTTCATGCTGGAGTGCCCAGTCTTCCCATTGATTGCAACACCGACAAAGCTGCTCAATCAGTTCTGAAGGGATGTCTTTTTCGCGGCGATTGGCAATGCTAGCGATCGCCTTCTCAATGACCCGCTCTTTGCTCAACCAACAATGTTGGGGCAACTCTGTCACGAGTCGGTACAGCAGCGGACTCACCTCTTCATTTGCTTGCTCAAGTAGTCGGCCCCAGGTCTCTAGCAGTTCACCCTTCAACACTGCTTCGAGGACATTGCCAGACCCATAGAGCACCCGGAAACAGAGGCCATCTTTGCCGGGGAGTTTTTTCGCCCGTTCCTTTTCGGCTTGCCAGAGGTTTTCTAGAACCGTGGGCAGAGGAACACTCTTGTAGGCAATGACCACGCCCATACTCATTGTTGCCCCTTTGCCCATCGTAAACAGGCGACGCATGTCCAAGACCTTAGCCGCTGTCTTGCCCTGAACCGTTTGCCAGTAGTCGCCGTGGGGTTCAAATTCGCCGGCTGGATCCGTACCGCCACACCATGCTTGACGTAGGAGATGAATCGCCGAGAGGGCATCCTCTAGGGGCAAGACGGCCATGACATCATCGCCACCGCTATAGACCACACGGCCACAGTGACGTTGCTCCACTAAGTAGGGCACCAGACGATTCGAGAAATCTAGCAGGGCACGGTTGAGTCCCACATGGGTGGCAGGTCCCATGCGTTTGGGGGTCTGGTTGAGCAGTGTTTGCCACTCATCAGGGTTTTTGATGTAGCTCTTTCTTTGCTGAATGTCTTGAATAATGTTCGTAGCAACATACTCACGATACTTCTTCAGGTTGCGACCGCGGACGTAGTTGCCCATGCTGTCGCCATCGGCCAAGAGAATACACCACCAGTCAGCAGGGGAGCGATCGCCCCAACCCACTCGTTTTTGTGTCTGATTCACCGCCCTCCGAAGTTCGGCCAGCTCCTGTTTACTGTCAAGACCTAAGGCTTCTGCCAACCACTTGGCCGAGAACATGACACCGTTGTAATTCCCTAGCCCGGCATCTACTTGGGGAATCTGGGTTGGGCGGCAAGTGGTGCTGTTAAAGCGAGCGTGAGCGGCAGTAAATTCTTGCTTCAATTCTTGCCAATACCGCTTGACCTGATCGGGATACTTCACCATAAAGCGAGCGGCAGCGATACTGCTGGCATTGGGAAAGCGCACCAAGTTTTCATAGTCCTCCTCAGGGCACGCAACTCCCAAAGACTCAGCGACACCGCCATGTTTCCATGCCATTCGCTTGGTGACTTCAATCGCATTCAAGCGCTCACTGCCATTAAATAGCCCCGGAAAGGCTTGGCTCATCACATACCAAAACAGGCGCAGGGAACTCGCCGGCAGGCCATGCCCCTCGCGAAAAGGATCACGGTACAGCAAATTCGGGTGCAGGGCACTGTAGGCTCCAGAAATCGAGGAGCGCTCACCCGGCGAAGCGGGAAACTGCCAGTTGCGAGTGTTTTTGACAGCGGAGAGGGCTGACCCAAGGCGCTGTTGCAGCAATGGCCACCATGTACCCACGTTAATCGTGGCATACACCTTTTCCTCAACCTGAGTGGGCAGGGGATCCTCGGCTTTTGCTAACGTGGTTTGGGCGGTTTTCCAAGTTGGGTAGGTAGATGCTCCACGCTGGCAGGTTAGAGGTTGGGTTGGCTCCCCAAGGGGCAAAGCGATCCAGTAGCTTTCCCAAAAGTTTTCCAGTTGGGCTTGCCAAAGGGCATTCCACTCCCAGCGTCCTCCCTGCTGCCAACTGAGAAACTCTTTCTTTAACTCCTCTTGTTCTGCTGCAGGAAACTGTGTATCAATCCACGCTTCAATGTGAGCAATCCAGTGACAATCTTCATAGCCACTCCGTACCTTGGTTTTGATGGCTTGGCGCACATTTTTGCCAAGGTTGAGCCATGTTTCCCGCAAATGGTCTTGAAGCTCTTTGCCAATCGTGTCTTTGTCTTGTTCAGGAATGAGTGCTGTAATCACGTTGGGAAAACCCGCTGTCACCAAGCTGGAGGACGGCTGCCCTTGTGCCTCAACTGGTTTGGGGATACCAAATTCCGCAAAGTAGGGTTCAAAGTCTGGGTATTTTTGCAGCAGAAAGGCATCAATGATCGTTTGGTTGTAGAGATTGGGGGTAATCACAACATCAGGGCCATAGCGTTCAGCAAGGAACCAGCAGGCCTTGGCACTTAGGTAGTGGAGTAGATAGGAACCTGACCAAAAGTCCAGCAGCTTGCGTGAGGATTTAATGAATTCCTGCACGGGGGAAAAGGAAAACATCAACAGCCATGGGTGCTGCGGTTTATCCCCATTGCTGGCGTTTCGGGGAAAGAGGGTACCGGCAAGGGCAGCGGTAATCGAGGTGTGGGCTTCGAGGGGGCAGTCGGGAATGCGCGTGTCTGAGGGTAACAGCAAGACATCTTTGGCATAGACCGCTTGATCTTTGATGCGGCGATCGCCAGCAATGGCTTCGCCATAAAATCGCCAAAACCACCAGAAGACCTTTTCAGCATCGGTTTCTTGGCGAATCTTGCTCCAGATGGACTGCGCCTCAATTTCAGCTAAATTCTCATCGCTGAGACTCGCTGCAAAGGCAAAGTTCAAATCACTTTTGGCACCAGTAATCGGGTGACGAATTTCCACTTGGGTGATATTTGCAGTGGTTGTTGGGGGGGTGCTCATGCCGCGCTGAAAGCTCAGGCGATCGCTGGCCGAGGCAATATGGTCTGCGGTAATACCGCCGTGATGCTTCCACCAATTTTCCAAATCCTGGGCATGTTGATTCAGGCAAGACACCTGTTGCCATGGGCCTTTGAGAGCTTTGTTGCCGTACAACGCCTTGAGGTAGGGGTCGTGGAGGAGGGCAAAGAGTTTGCGTTCGTAGTACATGGATGGCCTTCCTAGAACAATTGACTCCACTGCGAATCGGCGACCGTGCGCCTTGGGCGATCGCAGCTAATGTTTTATCCAGTGTCGTGAGTTGGGATATGCAGTGGAAGCAAAATAAAAATTCTTTTGTAATATTTAACAGTTTTTTCTACTAGCTATAAGAATTGAAACATTTGGGTCTTGCTTCCGAGAGATCTGCCAAGTTGCCTCCAACCCTGATGCTTTCGTTGAATCCCTTAGCGTTTCTCAGGAAGCGGGTTTGAGCATTTTCTAGTATTTCAGGTGAAAATGACAATCCCTACCTAGGGGCGGAGCATTCAGAAGCTCCCCACTGGCCTCAAACCCTGATTTTAAGGGGACTCACTGCAAACTAACCTAGAAGCGATCGCCCGCCTCAAGAACTTTTTCAAGTTCGTCTGCCACCTCAAGAACCACGCGGATACTGGTGTAAAGGGCTTCGGGGTCACAGTCAGCAGCAACCTTCGTACAAAATACAGCGATATACCTATTGTCAGCAAGGGGACGCAACTCCCAAGCGCCAATTTTCTTATTGGCATTTTCAATTAACAGATAATTGGCTATCTCTTGGTCAAGAAAGCCCTCGCAACTGTAGCCCACAGACCAGACATCCCGAATTTCATAGCTTCCCAGCTGCTGGGTTTTGGAGTCAATAAAGGCCTGTTGCGTTCGACCGTTGGATAGCTCAAAGACAACGCGGTAATCACCATCCTCATCCACTTGATAGCGGATTCCCAGGCGATCCAAAACGCGACTGACACGGACATCTGCTTCGACTCGCCGCTGACCAAACATCTTGAGATTCTCACTATAGGGGTGATTTGTGTCATTGATAATACAGGTTAACTGATCAGGTTTTGATCGCCACAGGGAGGGTTTTACGAATGTTCATATGTGCGGCAGGGACGCGGGCATGGTATTGTGGCTAAGTAGCTCAAAATTCCCACTTTCTGCGAGGGGGCTCGCTGATCCAAGTTAGCCAAAGGGATGCCATGTTGTCAAAGGGCTTTGAGGTTGAACTCTACACGGGTAAGCCCACGGGCGAGATTGTGGGACTGTCGGATCGCATTGTGAGGGACTTACCGGGGTTTGTGCGTGAACCCGATAGCCGCAATGTTGAATTTACAACCCCGCCGGTCTTTCTATATGACCAAGCCCTCTGTGACTTGCTGCGCCCCCGCTTTCGGCTGCGCGCTTATTTGCAATCCCTAGGGGATTTAACGCTGGTTCCCGGTAGCACCCTGAGTCTAGGGGACAGTCAACGCTTTTATCGCTCTGACCCCCAGAATCCCTATCACACCTACATCGAGCAAACCTATGGCACAAGGGTTGTCACCGCCAGTGTCCACATCAACATTGGCCTGCGGGATCCAGAAGAGTTGATCCGTGCCTGTCGGCTAGTGCGGCTGGAGGCGTCCCTGTTTCTGGCGCTCAGTGCTGCGTCGCCGTTTCTTGATGGCAAGGTAACGGGCTATCACTCCACCCGTTGGGCAATCTTTCCGAAGACCCCACCGCAAGTGCCCCTATTTACTAGCCATGCCCACTTCATTGAGTGGACAGAGCAGCAACTCCAACGCGGCACGATGCAAAATGTGCGGCACTTGTGGAGTGCTGTGCGCCCCAATGGCAATCGCCGACCCTATGATCTCAACCGCCTTGAACTGCGAATTTGTGATCTAGTTACGGATGCCATTTCCCTACTGGCGATGACCGCTCTTCTAGAGGCGCGGCTCCTGCAATTGCTGGATACCCCTGATCTTGACCCCCTGCGGTGGGGGGATGGCGAGATGTTGGCACAACTAGCCGATGAAAACGAGCAGATTGCTGCAAAAAACAGCCTAGAGGCCGTGCTGACCCACTGGCGCGATCGCCGGCAACTAACGGCAGCCGCTTGGGTAGCCGAACTCTACGAAGAGGTTTGGCCGATCGCCAAGGCACAGGGCTTTAGCTGCTTTCTGGCACCGATTAAGAAAATCCTGCGACAGGGAAACACCGCCCAGCAATGGCTGGCTCACTATGCAGCGGGGCAATCGATCCCTGAGATTATGGCCACCGCCGTACAGGAAATGGCCGCTACGGAACAGGAATTTGCCGATCAACTCTGTCAACCAGTGGCGGCAGTGCGGGGCTAGGCATGGCGCATTTGTTCATTAGCACCGGTGAAGTCTCTGGGGATTTGCAGGGCGCCCTGTTGGTCAAGGCACTCTATCGCCTCGCAGCAGAGCGGGGGATTCCCTTAGAAATTTCTGCCCTTGGGGGCGATCGCATGGCCGCTGCGGGGGCAAAGCTACTCTTTAATACCGGAGGAATTGGCTCCGTGGGGCTACTAGAAGCCCTGCCATTGATCAAGCCAACGATCGCGCTCCAACTCAAGGCTCGCCGCTATTTACGGCAGCATCCCCCTGATTTAGTGGTTTTAATTGACTACATTGGTGGCAATGTCGCCATGGGGCGGTTTATCCGCAAACATTTTTCTATTCCCATGGTTTACTACATCGCTCCCCAAGAGTGGGTCTGGTCTCATAGTTTGAAGGCCACTCGGCAAATTGTTGCCCTCAGCGATCGCCTGATTGCCATTTTTCCAGAAGAAGCCACCTATTACCGCCGTCATGGTGCCAATGTGGTCTGGGTGGGGCATCCCCTCTTGGATCGCATTGCTGCGGCTCCCAGTCGCGAAGTGGCACGCCAAAGTTTGGGCATTGCTGCCGATGAGCTGGCGATCGCCCTGTTGCCCTTGTCCCGCAAACAGGAAATCAAGTCCCTCTTGCCTCTAATTTTGGGGGCTGCCACAAATATCGCCAAAGCCTATCCCCATGCCCGCTTTTGGTTACCCCTTTCGCTGCGGCAGTATCGCCCAGCCATTGAAGCAGTTCTCAAGGAATATCCCATTCGCGTCACATTGGCGGAAGACTCCCTGCAAGTTCTAGCGGCCGCAGATCTGGCGATCGCTAAATCCGGCACGGTGAATTTAGAAACCGCGCTGTTGAATGTGCCTCAAGTCGTGATCTACCGCGTTCATCCCCTCAGTTTGTGGCTTTATCGGCGTTTCCTGAAGTTTGACCTCAAATTTGTCTCTCCCCCCAATTTACTCGTGAATAGAGACATCGTTCCCGAACTCCTGCAGGAACGAGCCACCGTTGCCAACATTACCGCTGCTGCCCTTGCGCTATTGGATCATCCTGAAAAACGCCTAGCCATGCAGGCAGGCTATGCCAAAATGCGAGCTGCGATGGGCACCCCCGGCGTGGTCGATCGCGCCGCCACCGAGATTCTTGATCTGCTGAGCAACAAAAAAGTGCAGGATCCGCTGTCCCGCACTTAGGGAAGTCATGAACTCCTTTAGAGCGTTGCCAAGTTTAATGGGTTACTGCTGGGGTTTCATGGGGCGATTGCCCGGCCGCCGCTGCTGCATTTGAGTGGCCAAGGCTTGTCGTTGCTGGGGTGTGAGAATGCTGCGCATCGCTAGCATGCTTTCAAAGCGCAGGGAAGCCAGTTGATTTTCCAGTTGACGCACTTGCTGATACTTGCTGCGGATTTGCTCCTCCGAGGCATTGCCACTCATCATTTGCCGCAGTTCTGTCTTGGCAGTGCGCAGTTGGTTGCGGGTTTGCTCCATTTGGCCTTGGTATTGTTGCTGCACGGCTTGTAAACGTTGCCGCTGTTCAGGTGTGAGGTTTAGGTTGTCCAGATTGGCTCCCCAGCGAGGTCCGCCATAACCGGGGTCAGCGACGCTCGGGGGAGCGATCGCCAGTAGGGGGCTGAGGCTACCACATATAAGAAGCGTGGCTAAAGATTTTTTCAACATAGCTGTGTTCTCCTTTGTCAAAACTTAACTTGTCAAAACTCAACAAAGAGTAAAAGTAGGGTGGACAGAATTTAGTCGAAGATGGCGGGTTCTGCGTCTTGAAACATTGCTTGCCAATTGGTGGTGATGAAGATAGCCACTGCATCCGGGGACGTCTGCTTTGCCACTTGAGTTGAGGGTTTGAGGAACCACACACTGGTGGCGGTGGCGATCACCCCAGCCCCCAAAAGAGACACGATTTGCCAGCGTCGCTTACTCAGTTGATGTTGATGCAGAGCCGCTTGGACAATGCGCTGCTCCAAATGGGGGTGGGGGGGCGGGGGCGTCCCCGCATAGGTTTGTAAAAATTTAACCAAGGGTGTATCCTCCACAGGTGGGGGTTCACGTTTCATAAAGTGATTCCAGCCTCCGTAAAGTAAGTCCGCAATGTGCCTCGGGCACGAAAGAGGCGGGATTTCACTGTACCCACGGGAATCCGCAGAATTTCAGCAATTTCTTTTTGGGGCAAGCCCTGCAGATCATGCAGGACCAAAACACTGCGGTACTCCAAGGGCAGGGTGGCTAAACCGCGCTGAACTAAATCTTCGTAATGCAATTGTCGTAGATCCAGTCCAGGAGTGAGTGGCTCACTTTGAGACAGGTATTGCTGATGTCGCGATTTGCGCGTTGCCAGTTGGCGGCGATAGTCGCAAGCCACATTCCAGGCAATCCGATAGAGCCATGTTGAAAACTTTGCCTCATGTTTGAGACCCTTTAGCCCCTTCCATGCCCGCAAGAAAACCTCCTGCACTAAATCATCAAGGGCAACCGCACCGCACAACTGAAACAGGAGCGATCGCACCCGTTGCTGATGCCGTTGATAGAGTTCCCGAAACCCATTTGGATGTCCGGAAAGGCACTGCTCAATAATCCGCCGATCGGGATCGATCACTTGGGGTCGGGTCACGATAGCCGTTGATGCCGTTGCCGCTGATAGGGGTAAAGATACACTCATGCGAGGTATCACTCCATTAACGTAATTATCTATTTAGACGGGGCATCGAAAAGAGCGGTTCAAGACCCTTGGCACCACGGTTCGCTAGAATTTGGTAAACAATTGCGGCTACTGGCTGGACTATACTAAACGTCGGATGCTCTGACAGGGAACTGATCGTGAATATCGCTGAAATTTTTAACCGTGGTGGCTTGGCCATGTGGCCACTACTGATTCTCTCGATCTTGACCTTAGGCACCATTTTTGAGCGGCTTTGGTTTTGGAGCATTGTTCTCCGAGGAGAGACGAAACTGGCCGAGCAGATTCTGGATGCCGCTCGCCACGATTGGCAAGAAGCCATTGAATTAGCAGCCAATGCCTGTGACCAACCGATTGGTCGCTT
This sequence comes from Thermosynechococcus sp. HY213, assembly GCF_031460975.1. NCBI lineage: Bacteria > Bacillati > Cyanobacteriota > Cyanophyceae > Acaryochloridales > Thermosynechococcaceae > Thermosynechococcus > Thermosynechococcus sp. HY213. Next base: position 104,930 of record NZ_JAVKVB010000001.1, read on the forward strand.
CCTCTATACCCCTTTACAACTGATTGACACCAACCCAGAAATCTTTCGCCTAGCCCTAGAAGCTGCGGCTGATGAGGAGCTGAGTGCCATGCGGCGGGGAGAAAAGGTCTTGGAAGCAACGATTACGATGGCACCTCTACTGGGTTTGTTGGGAACGGTGTTAGGTCTGATTAGTGCCCTCAGTTCTATTCGCTTGGGGGATATTGGCACACCTGCAACCATGGGCGTGGGTCTCGGGATTAGTGAGGCCTTGATTAGTACCGCCTCTGGCCTGGTGGTGGCAATCATTGCCCTTGCCTTTCAGCGGCTCTTTCAAGCGTTTCTCTTGCAGCAGGCACAAATTTTTCGCCGCACCGGCAATGAATTAGAACTCACCTATCGCCAAGCATGGCTAGAGCAGCGGATCAAAGGGGAACCTGAAAAAACATTGTTCTAACTCAAGCTATTTTTGCCCCTTTGACAGTTCTGAAGGGGAAAATCCTACGGGTAGGGGGAACCAAAATCGTTATAATCGCTGTTGAGATTTCATTAGCGAGGCATCATGCGCGTTTACGTGTTGCTCTACAACCCGGGGACTGAAAATGAGGGCATTCACTCTCTGCAACTGGGCGATCGCAACCTGATTCTGATGTTTGAAAGCGAAGACGATGCCAGTCGCTATGCCATGCTTTTAGAGGCACAGGATTTTCATCCCCCCAGCGTTGTCCCCATTGATGCCAAGGAAATTGAAGAATTTTGCGAATCCTCAGGCTACACCTGTCACTTGGTTCCCGAAGGATTTGTGCCGACAAACGATGCTGAGCGTCTTTTCTTGGCACCCCCTGAACGCAATGTCGAAGAAACCGACTGGGAACTAGAAAATCGCGTGCCCCCCGCTGCTGAGAGTGAGTTCTCCGAAAGTGAACTGAATCAGTTGCGCCAACAACTTGAAAAGCTGCTGTAGATGGTGCGGGTCTGTGCCTGTCTAATTGTCAAAAATGAGGCAGCCCATTTGGCACGCTGTCTGGGCAGTGTCCAGCCTTGGGTAGATGAGATCGTTGTGGTAGATACCGGTTCAACGGATGAGACGATCGCGATCGCCCGCCAGTTTACAGAGCGCATTTTTACCTTCCCTTGGCAGGATGATTTTGCCGCTGCCCGCAATTACTCTCTAGAGCAGGCCACGGGCGATTGGATTTTAGTGATTGATGCTGATGAGGTGCTCGTGACCTTGCGGGAGCCGCCTGTGCCCCTCGGCCAACAACTGGAGGGCAGCACTTTCAGTGCTTATCAACTCCTACGACGGGAAATCGGCACGGGGCAGCAATTTTCTGACTTTGCCATTGTGCGACTCTTTCGCAACCTGCCGACGCTGCGCTATCAGGGACGCTTCCATGAGCAGTTGGTTTCGACAGCCGCAGAACCGCTGACCATTGGTACTCTGGAAACGCTGCGTATTGACCACTATGGCTATCAACCCGCACAAATTCAAGCCAAGATGCGCGATCGCAACATCCCGATTTTGGAACGCATCCGCGCTAGTGAAGGTCTGCCTTTGAATCTCCTCTTTGCCTTGGCGGAGATGTACCACGCTGTGAATAACCCCACGGCTGCGGATGACTGCTACCAAGAACTTTTTGAGCGGCTCTTGCCCCATCTCCTCATCAGCCAACTGCCTGAGAATGCCCCTGGCGCCCTGCCCGAAATTCTGAATCAACTGGGGCGGCGTCTGCTGGCTATGGGGGATCACGAAACATTGCAACTCCTCTGTCAGCAAAGTCTGGTGTGGTTTCCCACCTATCCTCCCCTCAATGATTTGGCCGGGCGCTGGCTGATGGCTTTAGGATTCCCCTTGGGAGCAACGGCCTACTTTGAGTATTGCCTTGAACTGGGGCGCACCAATGGCTACAGCAAGCAGATGATTTTTCCCTTGGGCTATGTGCGGGAGATTGCAGCCGAACAACTAGGGCGTGCCTATGAAACCTTGGGCGATCGCGAGCGGGCGGCGGCGGCCTTTGCCCAAGCAACAGCTTTTCGCCAAGAAAGGGGCAATCACCAATAGAAAATAAAAAAAGTGCCGCTGTTAGCAACGGCACCGCAGTTTGGGTTTCGGTGATCCAACCTTAGGCAAATTGCTGCCACTCTTCTTCCAGCAGACTGATGAGATCTTCATTGCCCTGACTCCGAGCCACTTGCAGCCGCCGCTCAAGAGTTTTCAGAATTGCATGGCGATGGGCTTCGGCCAAGGAGTCACGCTTACGCTGGGGAAGTACTGAAGGGGCAGTACTCGTCGTCGGAGCGCTTGTGGTAACTGGTGTACCGTTCGTTTGGTAGGTCACCCCCCGCCAGCAGAGGACATGATTGGGTTGAGGAACCGGTTCAGCCGCTTTGTGCCCTACCCATTGCGCCCCCCGGTAGAGACCCTTGGCGCCCGATTCAACAAGGGGAATGTGCTGCTCAGAAGTTTCGTATTTAACGCCGCGATAGATTACTTGCATAATTAAATCAAGGCTTCTAGGTGAATACTATTGACTCGTTATCAAGCTTTAGGTGGTCTGCGTTAGGAAACAACTTGCTTTTAACTTTCTGTATTCTATTATACGATTTTTCGATCTTCATTGGGTAGAAGCCGGTTTTTTTAACAAATCTTTAGCCCTCCCACAGTCCTCCTATGAACGTGTTGTCACTCCCCGCCAATGCCAGTCACCTTCTAAGGACGTTGCGTCCGGGTCAACGGGAAATTAGTGAATGGCAAGGGGGTCTCTTGGCGGTATCGGCAGTGCCCGGAGCAGGCAAATCCCATGGCATGGCCGTAGGAGCCGCGATCGCCATCGCTCGCGAAAAACTCCATCAGCAGCGGCAACTGGTCGTAGTCACCTATAGTCGTTCGGCAGCGGCCAATATCAAGGTGCGGATTCGCCAGTACCTGCGGGAAATGGGCTTGCCCCGCAATGGTTTTAGTGTGCAGACGCTCCACAGTTTGGCCTTGAAAATTGCCACCAGTCACCCCACAGCGGGTCTGCGTTGGAGTGGCGAGAATTTAATGAGTGAGCATGAGCAGCGACGCCTGTGTGTTACCTGTGTTAAGGAATGGGCGCGATCGCACCCCGACATTCTCGAGCAACTGATCCAAGGCTGCGATACCAGTCCCCTGAGTGACGTTGAACACGATGGTCGCAGAAGTGCGCTTTTGACTGACATCTTGGTGAAGTTGGCACAAACCGTTATTAGCAGTGCCCGCAGTATGGCGTTGACGCCCCATGATCTGCGGCAGTTGTCCCAGCAGTTGCGCTCCCAAAGTGCAGCCGCGGCAGAACCCTACCCCTTTTTAGAAATTGGTGCCGACCTTTTGGAACTGTACCAGCACCATTTAGCGCAGCGAGAGAAAATTGACTATGATGAGATGATTTTGGCAGCGGTACAACTCCTAGAGGGCGATCGCCAGTGCCGCCAAGAATGGCAACAGCGGGTGTATGCCGTCTTTGAGGATGAGGCGCAGGACTCGACCCCCTTGCAATCGCGGTTACTGCGACTTCTCGCCGAGGACAACACCACAGGGCAAGTGAATTTTGTGCGGGTGGGGGATCCCAATCAAGCCATTAACTCCACATTTACGGCGGCAGACCCTCTCTTTTTTAATGAATTCTGTGACCAATGTGCCCAGCAGCAGGCCTTCTATAAAATGACCCAAGCGGGGCGATCCACTGAGTTGGTGATTCGATCGGCCAACTTTTTAGTGAACTGGGTCAATCATGCCCTCAAAGGCCAAGAACTGCCCTTTCGATCCCAAGCAATTCAGCCCGTCTCACCGACGGATCCGCAACCGGGGGCGAACCCACCCCCCTGGGGAGAAGGGGTAGAAATTGCCCGACCAGCAACCGTTTTCGAGACCGTGCGCGAGCTAGCAGCACGTATTTCTGAGGTTTTAGCAGAGTATCCTGAAGCCTCAATTGCGGTACTGGTGCGTACCAACCGCCAAGGGGAATTTGTCGCGGATCTGTTGCGATCGCCCGCTAGCTTCAGCATTAATACCGACCTTGCCGCTCAGGGGATTCCGATTCTCGATGTATCGGGCATTGAACGGCGATCGCAGGTGCCCAAGGAATTGCTGGACATTCTTTATTTTCTCCACTGTCCCTATTCTCCCGAAGCGGTCAAAGCAGCTCTGACTGTTCTTCAGGAGCGCAAACGCATTTCTGTCCAAAATTTGGATCGCTTAGCCGCCCAGCCAGAGGTGTTTCTCTATCCTGGTCCTTTAGACCCCCCTGCCGAGGAACCGGTACTCAAGGCACGGCACTACTGTCAACGTCTCCTCAAAGCCCGCCTAGAGCTATCTCTATTTCCTTTGATCACGTACTGCGCTCAGGAATTGGGCTATGATGCCGCTGAATTGGCCACCAGCGATCGCCTGATCTGCCACTTGGCACAGCAGGAACCAACGCAACTGTGGGAGCGTATCCATCCCCGTTGGCAGGAGTTGGTGGCGACGGATCGCTTTGACGCTGTTGAGATGGAAGACCTCCATAGCCGCTTGGTGCGATTGGGGCAAGTGACGATTATGACGATGCATCGCGCCAAGGGTCTGGATTGGGATGCCGTTTTTGTTCCCTTCTTAGAGGCAAGAACCCTCCCCGGTGAGAGCTGGGTGGCGGCCAATGCCAAGTTCCTCAGTCCAGAGGTGGATTTTACGGATGTGGTGCGATCGCAACTGCGTGCCTACGGCCATCAGCAACCCCTTCCTGACTGGCAAACCGCCTATCAAAAAGCCACAGAGGCCAAAGTTGCCGAGGAATACCGCCTGCTTTACGTGGCCATGACCCGTGCTAAGCGTTTACTGTGGCTCGCCGCCGCTCACCAAGCCCCCTTTAACTGGCAGACCTTTGACTGGCGAGGGTTTTATCAACTGCAAGACAGTGACCCTTGTCCTTTCTTACCTGCCCTAGAGCAGAAGCTAAAGAAACATGCCAAGGCTACTCGCGGCGATCGCTAAGGCTATCACGCCCCGGCAAGCGTTCCATGGCTGCCAAGACGGCCCGTTCTGCTGCCAGAATATCCCGCTCCGCGCCCCCCAAAAAGAGTCGGCCAAAGCTGCCCACGGCTGAAATCTGCAAGATATTAATGAGTGCTGCCTTTTCCGCTTCATTGGCGGCCAGTGCGGCATAGGCGGCAGGTTCCACTTCAAACACATAGAGGGTTTGCCCCGCCAAAATCATATTGCCCCGCCGCGAACGGTTAATTAGTTGGGTGTGGTGGGCATCAATATTGCGAATGACTTGACTCGAAATCACCCGTGGCCGCAAGCAATCCTGTACCCGAGCGCCAATGGCATCTAAAATTGCTTGCCCTGCTGCGCGTACTTCCCCCTGATTGCCCGAATGCACCTCCAATAGTCCGTAGAGTCGCTCGATAAACAAAACTCCCGGCCGCACCACCGCAGACTTCAAGGCAATATCCAAAAGGCGATTGACATCAATCCCCGGTGAAATCTCCACCCAGAGGGAGCAATCCCCCGGCAAAGGCAAAAACCCTTGAGCCACGGTTCCCAAGTAGGCCGCGTGTTGCGGTTGAATCGAGTCGAGATAGACATAACTGCGCAGATCAACGCCCAAGGTGGTGGATTCCTAACGCGCCAGTACCCATGATCGCCGAAAATGCCCTAGGACAATAGCCATTGCAGGCGTGGATCCGTAAAGTCCTCAATGCAGACCTCTGCTCCTGCGGCTTGCAGTGCCGTTTCCGATTGCGTTGTTAACACTCCCCAGCAGAGCATCCCTGCCCGCACCGCTGCCATCACCCCTGCCACGGCATCCTCAAAGACAAGACAATGCTGCGGCAACACCTGCAACCGCTCCGCCACTAGGAGATAGCATTCTGGATCGGGCTTGCCCCGCTGCACATCCTGCTCCATCACCACCGTATCGAAACAGTTGCCCACCCCCTCGCAGGAGAGCACCAATTCCACATTGGCAGCACAGGCCGAGGTGCCTAAGCCCAAGCGATAGCCCTTTTCCTTGGCACTTTTGAGAAAGGGCAATAGCCCCAGCAACAGTTCCAAATGGGGTGCCAGCAGTTCCCGAAAGACAGCCTCTTTGCCCGCGCCCCAGCGTTCGACTTCCGCTTCAGTGACCGATCGCCCTAGGAGTTCTGGCAGGAGTTCGGCATTGCGTTTACCCCCCATTTGCCGCAACTGTTCCAAGTTAATCTGCTGCCGCAGTTCAGGGGTGCGATCGACATAGACCCGCCAAGCTTCAAGGTGGTAGGGCATAGTATGGCAGATGACCCCATCCATATCAAAAATCAGGGCACGCTGCGAGGGTTCAACGGCAACAAACTGGGAAAAATTAGCCATTGGCGAAAAATTTGGGCATCAGCAAGTGTAGTCTATCGTCTTTTGAGACTAAAGAGGCTGGCCAATCGATCAATCGAATTTTGCTGCAGGCTAGTCCCCAAAATCTCAATTAAAATACGGGCAACCACACCTGCAAAAAAATGAGTCAACATCTACAGTAGGAGTACAGCCCTTTATCTAAGCTATAGGGTACGTCAAGGGACGTTGATCCTGTTTAAGAGTGGATTTGACGGTTCTGGGTCTGTTCCATCTTTTGGGAAGAGGGCTGTAAATTGGCATACAAAAACACGCCAAAGTGGACGTGTTAAGATGAGTGTTACCAGCACGCAGGAGCCATTAGGGGAAGGGTCATGTTTGAACGGTTTACAGAAAAAGCCATTAAAGTCATCATGCTGGCACAGGAAGAGGCTCGCCGCCTCGGCCACAACTTTGTCGGTACCGAACAAATTCTCCTCGGATTGATTGGTGAAGGCACCGGTGTGGCTGCGAAGGTGCTACGTTCCATGGGGGTGAACCTCAAGGATGCCCGCATCGAAGTGGAAAAAATTATTGGCCGTGGGTCTGGTTTTGTGGCGGTGGAGATTCCCTTTACCCCCCGTGCCAAGCGAGTGTTGGAACTCTCCCTCGAAGAAGCCCGCCAACTGGGACACAACTATATTGGTACTGAGCACCTTCTTTTGGGTCTGATTCGCGAAGGGGAAGGGGTAGCAGCACGGGTTCTTGAAAATCTCGGCGTTGACCTGTCGAAAGTGCGCACCCAAGTGATTCGCATGCTGGGTGAAACCGCCGAAGTGGCTGCCGGTGCCAGCCAAGGGCGTACCAAAACACCGACGCTGGACGAATTTGGTGCCAACCTCACCCAGATGGCCATTGATGGCAAGCTAGATCCCGTGGTGGGTCGGCAAAAAGAAATTGAGCGGGTGATTCAAATCCTTGGCCGCCGCACTAAAAATAACCCTGTGCTGATCGGTGAACCGGGGGTAGGTAAAACCGCTATTGCTGAAGGCCTTGCCCAACGCATTGCCAATAAAGATGTCCCCGATATTCTGGAAGACAAGCGGGTGGTCACCCTCGATATTGGCCTGTTGGTGGCGGGCACGAAGTACCGCGGTGAGTTTGAAGAGCGGCTGAAGAAGATCATGGATGAGATCCGCCAAGCCGGTAATGTGATCTTGGTGATTGACGAGGTACACACGTTGATTGGGGCTGGGGCCGCTGAGGGTGCCATTGATGCGGCGAATATCCTCAAACCCGCCTTGGCTCGTGGTGAGTTGCAGTGCATTGGTGCCACCACGTTGGATGAGTACCGCAAACACATTGAGCGGGATGCTGCCTTGGAGCGCCGCTTCCAACCGGTGATGGTGGGTGAACCCTCCGTTGAGGAAACCATTGAGATCCTCTACGGCCTGCGGGAACGCTACGAGAAGCACCACAAGCTGAAAATTTCCGATGAAGCCCTTGAGGCGGCAGCGAAGCTGTCTGATCGCTACATTAGCGATCGCTACCTGCCCGACAAAGCCATTGACCTCATTGACGAAGCTGGCTCACGGGTGCGCCTGATTAACTCGCAACTACCGCCTGCGGCCAAGGAATTGGATCGCGAATTGCGGCAAGTGCTCAAAGAAAAAGATGATGCTGTGCGTGCCCAAAACTTTGACAAAGCGGGTGAATTGCGCGATCGCGAGATGGAACTGAAAGCGCAAATCCGTGCCATTGCCCAGCAGAAAAAATCCGAAAGCGCCAATGGTGAAGAGGAAACCCCCGTCGTTACTGAAGAGGACATTGCCCACATTGTTGCCTCTTGGACAGGTGTGCCTGTCAGCAAGCTCACCGAAAGCGAATCGGAAAAACTGCTGCACATGGAGGAGACCCTGCACCAGCGGGTCATTGGCCAAGATGAAGCGGTGAAAGCCATCTCCCGTGCCATTCGCCGTGCCCGTGTCGGTCTAAAAAACCCCAACCGTCCCATTGCTAGCTTTATCTTCTCTGGGCCAACCGGTGTGGGTAAAACCGAGCTAACGAAAGCCTTGGCCGCCTACTTCTTTGGTTCTGAAGAGGCGATGATCCGCTTGGATATGTCCGAGTACATGGAGCGGCATACCGTCTCCAAGCTCATTGGTTCGCCCCCTGGCTATGTCGGCTACAACGAGGGCGGTCAACTGACCGAAGCCGTGCGGCGGCGTCCCTACACGGTGGTGCTCTTTGACGAAATCGAGAAAGCCCATCCCGATGTCTTTAACCTGCTGCTGCAAATCCTTGAGGATGGTCGCCTCACTGACTCTAAGGGGCGTACCGTTGACTTCAAGAACACCCTCTTGATCATGACCTCGAACATTGGCTCGAAGGTGATTGAGAAAGGCGCTGGCGGTCTTGGCTTTGAGTTTGGCACTGAGGATGCTGCTGAATCGCAATACAATCGCATTCGCTCCTTGGTGAATGAGGAACTGAAGCAGTACTTCCGTCCAGAGTTCCTCAACCGCGTGGATGAGATTATTGTCTTCCGCCAGCTGACCAAAGACGAGGTCAAGCAAATTGCTGACATCCTCTTGAAGGAAGTCTTCTCACGCCTGACCGAGAAAGGAATCACCCTAGAAGTGACGGATCGCTTCAAGGAGCGACTCATTGAAGAAGGCTACAATCCCAGCTACGGTGCGCGACCCCTGCGGCGGGCCATTATGCGCCTCTTAGAGGACACCTTGGCTGAGGAAATGCTCTCTGGCCGTATTCGTGAAGGGGATACTGCCCTCATTGATGTGGATGAATCAGGTCAAGTGAAGATCCAAGCTCAACCTCGGCGTGAGCTACTGCCCCAAGCGGTTGAGTAGGGTATTGACTTCCTATGCCAGACACACCGCAAGAGGTTTATGGGGACTCCCTCAACTCCCGAGCGCTGGATCACGACTGGCGCACCATTTATCCCTTGGGTGCTTACCAAATCCACGGTCTGGCATGGGTCGATCCCCAAGCCCTGTGGCTACGTCAATTGCCCCGTTTGCCCTTTTGCCAAGCAACCCTTGGCGCCAGTTTTTTGGCCTTGGATCGGGTACGGGGCTTTATTTTGCTCATCAATGGCGAAAATGACCACAGTGAGATTCTCAATCCCTACGATCTAGAGCCATTTCTCGATGCCGATGGCCTCTGTCTCCATCGCGAAACCCTCTGGTTTTGCCGGGACACATGGCTCTATCGCTGTCATCTGCCTGACTGGCATGTAGAAAAGGTGTTGGCGTGCCGCTATCCCATTTACGGTGTGGCGGTGGATGACACAGGCATCTATGTGGCCTGTCAAAAATCGGGTTACATTCACTGTTTTGACGAGACGGGTCGAGAGCAGTATCGCCTCAGTGCGCCGGGCATTGGCTGTGAAAATTTAGCCCTTAAGGATGGCTATCTGTGGGTGAGCGATCGCTTAGAGCAATCCATCTATTGTCTCGATCACCAGAGTGGCCGTGTTGAATGGGTGGCCTTGACGCCCTTTGCCCAGCCAACGGCGTTTACCTTTGATGCGACGGGGCGACTGTGGGTGGCCTATGGCGGCGAAGAACCCTATTTGCGGGATAACCCCAACAACCGCGAAGCCCCCCTCGAAATTGATCATCGCGATATTTGCCTGATTCATCCTCTGCTCTATCAGACCCACAAAGAGCAGCATTACACGGTCTCCAATGGCTATCTGATTGAGATGGCCTACGTGGAGGAAATGTCTCCCCTTGATGCGCTGCACCTAGATAACCTAGAGTGGCGAATTGCTCTGCCCGCCAATTCCCTGCGCCAAAAATTGCTGCGGGTTGAACCCGTCGGTACCCCCTTTCACTTGGAAACGGTGGGTGATCAGCAGGTGGCGGTGTTTGATTTTCCTGAAGTGCGTCCCTACGAAGCCCGTCTTTTTGGTTGGCGTGCTTGGCTAGAAGTGAGAGGTATCAAGTACCATCTCAGCTTTGACGACATTGATGAGACGCTACCGCTGCCACCAGAATTTGCAGCACAGTATCTAGTGGATAACGATGAGTTGGCGATGGATCAACCCATTGTCCAGGAGGCGGCACGGCAAGCTGTGGGCACAGAGACCAATATCCTGCGTAAGATGCTCAAGATTCGTAACTATGTGTACGATCGCCTGAGCTATGCCATGCGACCCACGATTGAAACCCCCGATTTGGTTTTGAAACGGGGAACGGGGTCCTGTGGTGAGTACGTGGGGGTGCTCCTTGCCTTGGCGCGATTAAATGGCATTGCCTGCCGTACGGTGGGTCGCTACAAATGTCCCCCCCATCCCCAAAAGCGGGGTATTCCCCTCCAACCCACCTATAACCACGTTTGGTTGGAGTTTTATGTGCCGGGGGTTGGCTGGTTGCCCATGGAGTCCAATCCCGATGATGTCGTAGAGCGCGGCCCTTATCCAACGCGGTTCTTTATGGCACTGCCTTGGTACCACGTGGAAGCGGGTAAAGGGATTCGCTTTGAGAGCATGAATTATCGCGATCGCGGACTACGCCTTGGAGATTTAGCCCTCAATCATGTGCGCTTTACCATTCATAGTGAGCTGCCCCCAATTGCCTAAACAGTTCTAAGACAGGAGCACTCGCAGTAATCCCAAAGGAGCCGGCTGCCAATCGCCGCGCCAATCCAAAAGCTGTACTAACACCAAGTAGCCAATTCCCAATAACAGGGAAATGACACCGGTGACGATCGCCACCCATTTGCCCGATGACCGTTGAGACACCCTGAGCCTCCTATTCATTCTTGAGTCGCAATACTGCCATAAAGGCCTCTTGGGGGACATCCACCCGCCCGATCGCCTTCATCCGTTTTTTACCCGCTTTTTGTTTTTCGAGGAGCTTGCGTTTACGGGTCACATCGCCGCCGTAGCACTTGGCCAAGACATCTTTGCGTAAGGCGGGAATACTTTCACTGGCAATCACCCGTGAGCCAATGGCCGCTTGAATGGGAATTTTGAACTGGTGGCGTGGGATCAAATCCTTGAGTTTGCTGACAAGGGCACGTCCCACATAGTAGGCCTTATCGCGGTGAACAATCGCTGCCAAGGAATCCACTGGGTCGTTATTGATCAGGATATCCAGTTTCACCAGATCATTAGGACGGTAGCCAATCAGGTGGTATTCCATACTGGCATAGCCCCGCGATCGCGACTTCATTTCATCGAAAAAGTCCGTCACAATTTCCGCCAAGGGCATTTCATAGACCAATGTGGTGCGCCCTTGGGTGAGGTAGCGCATATCCTTAAAGATGCCCCGCCGCGACTGCGCCAACTCCATCAGCGTTCCCACATAGGTTTCGGGGGTAATCATTTCCAGTTGAACGTAGGGTTCCTCAATTTTTTCGCGGTATTGGGGTTCCGGTAGCAGGCTGGGGTTATCAATCGTCAGCACTTCCCCTTTGATGGTAGTGACGCGATAGACCACCGAAGGGGCGGTAATGATTAAGTCCAGATTGTATTCCCGCTCTAGCCGCTCTTGGATAATTTCCATGTGCAGCAGCCCCAAAAAGCCACAGCGGAACCCAAAGCCCATGGCACTGGAGGTTTCCGGCTCGTAGTGGAGCGAAGCATCGTTGAGCTTCAATTTTTCAAGGGCTTCCCGCAGATCCTCAAACTGATCGGCATCGGTGGGAAAAAGACCACAAAAGACCATCGGTTTGGCCTCGGTGTAACCCGGAAGAGGTTCCTTGGCTGGGTTTTGTGCCAATGTAATCGTGTCGCCGACACGGGCATCGCCAACGGCTTTAATGGCGGCTGCGAGGTAGCCCACTTCCCCGGCATGGAGACTGTCCACGGGTTTTTGGTTGGGGGCGAGGACGCCGAGTTCATCAATTTCGTATTCTTTGCCAGAGGCCATCAAGCGAATGCGATCGCCCTTGCGAACCACACCATCCATGACCCGAAAATAGACAATCACCCCTCGGTAGGCATCGTAGTAGCTATCAAAAATCAATGCCCGCAGGGGTTGATCTACCGTATCCCGAGGCGGCGGCACCAAATGCACAATCGATTCCAGAATTTCCTCAATGCCAATCCCTTCCTTGGCGGACGCTAGAACCGCTTGGGAGCAATCGAGACCAATAATCTCTTCGATTTCGGCCTTGACGCGATCGGGTTCAGCACCGGGTAGGTCAATTTTGTTGAGGACCGGAATAATCTCTAAATTATGCTCCAATGCCAGATAGACATTGGCCAGTGTTTGCGCTTCTACCCCTTGGGAGGCATCCACAACGAGGAGTGCCCCTTCACAGGCAGCCAGCGATCGCGACACCTCATAGGAAAAATCCACGTGGCCGGGGGTGTCAATCAAATTCAAAATATACGTTTCGCCATCGCGACTGGTGTAGGTCATGCGGGCAGCTTGCAGCTTAATCGTAATTCCCCGCTCCCGCTCCAGCTCCATATTGTCAAGAAACTGTTCCTTCATTTCACGGGGATCCACCGTGCCTGTAAATTGCAGCAGGCGATCGGCAAGGGTCGATTTGCCGTGATCAATGTGGGCAATGATCGAGAAATTGCGAATGTGGGAAACGGGGACGTCGGTCATACCAGCGAGGACAACCTTAACAAAATGAAAAACTCCTTTCTTGATTCTAAGCGTCCCTGTCCGATTGTGCTGAGAATTCGGTGGTAGGATAGAAATTAACTGCCGGGATGTAGCGCAGCTTGGTAGCGCATCTGCTTTGGGAGCAGAGGGTCGCAGGTTCAAATCCTGTCATCCCGATTCGTCGGAACCATAAACCTAGAACGATTGTTGCCCATACAATCCTGCGGTAGATTAGCCTCAGGCCTTTTGGATACGTATTCATTGATGCTGACGGTTCCACGGACAATTTGCCTTGGATTTTTGGCGGTGATTACGCTGGGGACGCTGCTGTTGTGGCTGCCTTGGTCCACTAGTAATGGGGAATGGAACCCCTTTATCGTTGCGCTATTTACCGCAACATCGGCCGTTTGTGTGACCGGCCACATTATTGTCGATACGGGAACCCACTTTTCTCCCTTTGGTCAACTGGTGATTCTGCTGTTGATCCAGGTGGGTGGTCTGGGGTACATGACGGCGACCACCTTTTTGATTATTTTGCTGGGACGCAAGTTTAACCTGCGGCAGAAGATAGCGGTACAGCAAGCCTTGGATCGGCGGGGCATGCAGGGGGCACGGCAATTGGTGCGCTCGATTTTGGGTCTCACGTTTCTCTTTGAACTGACGGGTGCCTTGTTGCTGTGGCTGATTTTTCGCCAAGACGTTAGTGATCCACGGGCACTGTGGCTGGCGGTGTTTCACAGTATCAGTGCTTGGAATAATGCCGGGTTTAGTCTGTTTAGTGACAGCTTGATGGGGTATCAAACCTCTGTGCCCCTGAATTTCGTGATTTCACTGCTGATTATTTTTGGCGGCATTGGCTATGAGGTGATCTTTGAATTTTATCTTTGGCTGCGGGAGCATCTGCGCCACTGGGGTAAACCCGCCTATCTAATCCGCAAGGCGAGCCAGATGACGTTTAGCCTCAATTTCAAAATTGTGACGAGTACAACGGCGATTCTCCTCATCTTGGGAACGGCGATGCTGTTTGCGACGGAGATGCGATCGCCAGAACGATTTGGTCTTTTTTCCTTTGATCAGAAGCTCCTCTTGGCCTGGTTTCAGTCGGTGACAGCGCGGACGGCGGGCTTTAATACCGTCAACATTGGTGAATTCAATAATGGCGGGCTATTTATTATGATTGCCCTGATGTTTATTGGTGGTAGCCCCGGTGGCACGGCAGGGGGCATTAAAACAACCACGTTGCGGATTTTGGCAGGGATTACCAAGTCAGCTCTGCAAGGGAAAGAGGTGGTGCTGCTCTACCGCCGTCAGGTGCCCCCCTCGCTGATCATGAAAGCGGTCGCTGTTGCCTTTGGCTCAATGTTTACGGTGCTGGTTTCCACTACCCTCATCGCGATCGCTGACCCCGAAGAGAATTTCATTAATATTCTCTTTGAAACCGTTTCCGCCTTTGCCACCGTTGGTCTCTCCACCGGTATTACCAGTGGGCTAACCGCCTTTTCCAAGTTGGTCTTGATTGTAACGATGTATGCCGGACGGGTGGGTATCCTGCTGCTGATGGCGGCAATTATCGGTGACCCCCAGCCTTCTAGTGTCCAATATCCTGAGGAAAACCTGCTGGTGGGTTAGGGGGCGGCGTACTCGGCAATGGCGGCAGCCATCTCTTGGGTACCCACGGGTTCTTTGCCCGCTGCAGCCAAATCATAGGTGACAAAGCGCCCCTCAGCAATGACTTTTTCCACAGCTGCCTGAAGACGCCGTGCCGCTTCCATTTCACCCAAGTGTTGCAACATCAACACACCAGAGAGAATCAATGCCGTAGGATTGGCTTTATTTTGGCCGGCATATTTAGGTGCTGAACCATGAATCGCCTCAAAAACGGCATATTCATCGCCAATATTGGCGCCGGGAGCCACCCCAAGGCCACCAATCATGCCTGCACAAAGGTCAGAAAGAATATCGCCGTAGAGGTTGGGCATCACCATCACATCATAGAGTTCAGGCTTCTGCATCAACTGCATGCACATGTTATCGACGATGCGATCCTCAAATTCAATTTCCGGATAGCGGCGGGCAATCTCACGGGCGCGCTCTAGGAAGAGGCCATCGGTAAATTTCATGATGTTGGCCTTGTGAACGGCGGTCACTTTCTGGCGATGGTTGGCCTTGGCATATTTGAAGGCAAACTCAATGATGCGATCGCTCCCCAGCACAGAAATCGGCTTGACACCAATGGCAGCATCCTCACGGATCGGCTTACCCGCTAGATCACTCAAAAAGGCACGGGCTTTGGCCGCCTCGGGACTGGTGTATTCAAACTCAATCCCGGCATAGAGGTCTTCGGTATTCTCGCGAACAATGACAAGGTCAATGTTTTGAAAATAGCTTTTCACCCCAACAATGGATTTAGCCGGCCGTAGGTTCGCATAGAGATTGAGCCGCTTGCGGATCTCGACATTCACAGAACGAAAGCCGGTACCCACGGGGGTGGTAATCGGCCCTTTGATGGCAGTTTTCGTGCTTTTGATCGCATCGAGAACGTGTTCGGGCAAGGGGGTACCATAGCGTTCCATCATGTCCACGCCGGCATCCACCACCACCCAATCAATTTTGACGCCCGTAGCATCAATGGCCGTGCGAGTGGCAGCGGCAACCTCAGGACCAATACCGTCGCCGCGAATTAAGGTAACAGCGTGGGACACGAGTTCTCTCTCCCTATGCAGAACTGAAAGACAAGGTATTAGGAGGGTATGATGCCGCTAAATGAGCTTCACCGTACGTAGCGTGTGAAACAAAATTGTCGCCAAGGCGATCGCGCCCGCAACAATGACAAAGTACAAAACAATTCCCATCATGTTTCTCCTCAACAGGTAGTGATTTACCTCGGAATTCAGAATACCCTAGGCTGTGCCTACAAAACTAACATCACTAAAGCGCTTTTGTGCCTCGCTGACGGGACGATTTTTGCCTTCCTCTTGCCAGTAGTTAATGATTTCGGTGGCACGGTTGAGGAGTTCAATCCGCTCGGCTTCCGTAATCCAAGATTTCTTCTCTAACTCCGCCTTCAGGAGTTCCCAAGCATCGGTGCGCGGCCAAAAGAAGTAGGAGGTGAGGGGGCTTGTCCCTTTGCCAACAATTTGATCGACAGCGATCGCCACGTCTTTTTCTAACCAAAGTACTCTCAGGGTAAAGCGGGACAATTCTAACCTCCTAAAACTCGTTTTTCACAAAAAGCCATCCTTTATAATAACCAATCAGGCCAACTGCATACAAGTTTCTGGAGAGCTACCGTTGAGTACCCCCTGCGCCTGTGTCTTTTTTGATATTGATGGGGTGATTCGCGATGTCAGTCGTTCCTATCGCCGTGCCCTAGCGGATACCGTCGAGCATTTTACGGGGGGTGCCTATCGTCCCAGTCAAAAGGAAATTGACAACCTCAAGGCGGAAGGCTGCTGGAATAACGACTGGGAAGGGTCGCGTGAACTCATTTATCGCTACTTTGAACGCCAAGGGAAACCCCGCTGCCAAGTGCCCTTGGACTATGAACGCCTAGTGATCTTTTTTGAGGAGCGCTATAGTGGCGAAAATTGGTGCGGCTATATTCAAGATGAGCCACTGCTGGTGGATGTTGCCTATTTTCAGGCTCTTGATCAGGCACAAATCCGCTGGGGGTTTGTCAGTGGTGCGACGCGGGACTCGGCAGAATATGTTCTGAAACACCGCTTGGGTCTCGATCAGCCCCTTTTGATCGCCATGGAAGATGCCCCCGGCAAACCCGACCCCACAGGACTCCGCATGGCCTACCGTCAGACCGCGGCTCAGGAAACCATTCCTGCCTTTTATGTGGGGGATACAGTGGCGGATATGCAGACCGTTGTCAATGCCCGCAAAGAACAAGCAACAACGCCGTGGATTGCCTTAGGGGTGATTCCTCCCCATGTCAAGCCCGAAGATCGGCAACGCTATGGCGATCGCTTGCGCTCAGCGGGAGCCAGTGCAGTTTTTGAACACACGCGCGACATTACCCCAGCGATGGTGGCAGCGTTCTTAGGGCAATTGGCTGCCCACGACTCAAACTGCGGGCAATAAGATCACAGCGTTCATTGCCGACATCGCCACTATGGCCACGCACATGGTGCCACTGGACTAAGGGATCATTGAGGGCATCTAGCTCCTGCCACAGGTCTTGGTTGAGAACAGGCTTTTTGGCGGCTGTTTTCCAGCCCCGCCGTTTCCAGTTGTGGATCCACTCCGTAATTCCCTTGAGGACATATTCGCTGTCGGTGTAAAGGGCGATCGCGCTCCCCGGAGCCAGTTGGCGCCATGCCTTGAGGGCTTCAATGGCCGCCTGCAATTCCATGCGATTATTTGTGGTCGCGGGGTGATGTCCTCCCAGTTCCTGCACAGAGCCGTCGGCAAAGTAAATGACCACGCCCCAGCCCCCCGATCCCGGATTGCCTTCGCAGGCACCATCGGTATAAATGGCACGAATCTCGGTCATGAGTCTCTATGCTCTCCAAAGGTTGCAAATAAAAAAGGGTGGCCACAAGACCACCCCCGAAACAAATGGATACCAAAGACTACTTGATGCTGACTTTGGCGCCGGCTTCCTCGAGTTCTTTCTTAGCGGCTTCGGCGTCTTCTTTGGTGGCACCTTCTTTCACGGGTTTGGGCGTGGATTCCACCACTTCCTTGGCTTCCTTGAGACCCAAGCCGGTCAAAGAGCGCACCACTTTGAGCACGGCAATCTTCTTGTCGGCGGGGACTTCCTCGAGAATGACATCGAAGGCGGTTTTCTCTTCGACTTCTTCTGCGGGAGCAGCAGCCCCACCACCCACAGGAGCGGCGACCATCATGCCACCGACCGGCGCAGCGGCACTGACACCAAAGGCCTCTTCAATTTGCTTGACCAGCTCAGCGGCTTCCAGCAGGGTCAAGGATTTCAACTTTTCGAGAATTTCATCGGTTGCAGCAGACATTGTCAACTCCTATCGTTTCAAGGTTGGAAAACAAGAACAGGTGGCTTCCCAAGGGAAACCGAA
Organism: Thermosynechococcus sp. HY213; assembly: GCF_031460975.1. NCBI lineage: Bacteria > Bacillati > Cyanobacteriota > Cyanophyceae > Acaryochloridales > Thermosynechococcaceae > Thermosynechococcus > Thermosynechococcus sp. HY213. The sequence continues at coordinate 122,845 of NZ_JAVKVB010000001.1, forward strand.
AACAGGATCGATCTATGCCGCACCTTTGTCGGCGATCGCCTGGGTTGCCCGCGCCAAGGAAGTAGGAACCTCCTTGATGCCAATGGCAATCTTCGCTGTGACGGCATTGAGGGCACCAGCAATCTGCGCCATGAGTTGTTCTTTTGAGGGCAGATCACCAATGGCCTTCACTTGCGCTTCATCAAGGGCCCGTCCCTCCATGACCCCACCGCGTAGGGTGGTTTTTTTCGTGGCCTTTTGGAATTCTTGGTAGGCCTTGATCGTGCCGCCAATGTCATCCTTGACCAAGAGGAACGCCGAAGGTCCCTTAAGGAATTGGGTCATGGGTTGCCAAGTGTCACTTTCTTTAACCGCCAATTCCATCAGCGTATTTTTAGTGACCTTGCAACTGGCATTACACTTGCGCAAGCGTTGCCGCAAATCCTTCATCTCAGCATCGGTGAGACCTTGGTAGTCAATCACCAGTGCCATTTGTGACTCGCTCAGGCGTTCCTTTAGCTCCGCCACAATTTCTTTTTTGTTTGCTAGCGTGCGTCCCACGCGCATCACCTCCTGTAGTCAGTGAAAGAAAAACCCCAGCAGTGGTGCCGGGGCGATCGCCCAATCCCAACGGATGGACTTCGCAAACCTCGGCAGGAAGATTATGTCTGAGCCAGACCCCTGCGGTCTTCGGTTTCAGTCTTGAGTTGTCCAGTATTGGGCAATAGACAAGTCCTCCTTAGGCGGCTTCGGCCAGTTTTAGCTCCCGCAGGGCGTTGATGTCCACTTGAATGCTCGGCCCCATGGTGGCGGCCACATAGACACTGCGCCAGTAGCGACCCTTGGCACCACTCGGGCGGTTGCGGTCAATACTCTCTTGTAGTGCCTTGAGGTTAACGAGCAAGTCTTCGGCGCTGAAGCTAGCTTTGCCAAAGAGCACATGGACAATCCCGGTGCGATCGGCGCGGAATTCCACTTTCCCCGCCTTGAACTCTTGAATCGCTTGGGGCAAGTCAAAGGTCACCGTACCGGCTTTGGGCGATGGCATGAGCCCCCGCGGACCCAAAATCCGACCCACTTTGGCCACTTGGGGCATCATATCGGGGGTGGCAATGAGCAGATCAAAGTCCATCCGCCCCTTTTGAATTTCGTCAATGAGTTCCTCTGAACCCACAACATCGGCACCGGCGGCACTGGCTTCAGTCACTTTTTCACCCCGGGCAATGACCGCGACGCGAATCGTTTGACCGGTGCCTTTGGGGAGCGCCACAGTGGTTCGCAATTGTTGGTCGGTATATTTGGGATCAATGCCCAAGCGGATGTGGGCTTCTGCCGATTCAGGAAATTTGGCTGTGGCCGTTTCCTTCAGCAGTTGCAAGGCCTCGAGGGGAGCGTAGGGACGATCCTCCACCTTGGCATAGAGTTCGCGCAGTCGTCGCGAGAGTTTACGCATCAGAATTTACCTCCACGGGGTACTAACGAAACGCAGTTTCTCCCCCAACACAACAACGGACTCAACAGGAACACACGAAGGAAAGCTTTAGTCGGCAATGGTCACGCCCATATTGCGAGCGGTGCCTTCGATAATCCGCATGGCCGCTTCAATATCGTTGGCATTGAGATCCGGCATTTTCTTCTCAGCAATTTCCCGCAGTTGGGCACGGGTGATCCTGCCCACTTTTTTCTTGTTGGGTTCGCCGGAGCCTTTTTCAATGCCCGCAGCTTTTTGAATCAGCACGGAAGCGGGCGGCGTTTTCAGAACAAAGGTGAAACTGCGATCTTCATAGACCGAAATTTCAACGGGAACCACCATCCCCACTTGATCGGCGGTGCGAGCATTGTACTCTTTGCAGAACATCATGATGTTCACACCGTGCTGACCAAGGGCTGGACCAATGGGGGGAGCAGGGTTGGCTTTACCCGCTTGAATGGCAAGTTTAATAACTGCGACGACCTTTTTCGCCATAGTGAGTTAGCGTCCTAATCTACTTTTTCCACTTGAGTCACTTCGAGTTCGACCGGCGTTTCGCGGCCAAAAATCGAGAGTAATGCTTTCAGTTTGCTGCGCTCAGCACTGACTTCAATCACCTCTCCCTCAAAGTCCTTAAAGGGACCATTGAGAACTTTGATCTTATCACCACTATTGAGATCAATGCGGTGAACCGGTTCTTGTTCTTGGGCTTTGCGGAAGATGCGATCCACTTCGGCCGGGCTCAGGGGCATGGGCTTGACGTGACCGCGGCCGCGGCCTGTACTGCGGCGTTGCTCGGCACCCACAAAGTTAATCACATTGGGGGTGTTTTTAATCACCTGCCAAGCTTCATCATCAATTTGCCATTCACCCGTTTCGGGGGACTGCTGTGCCCGCACTTGGACAAGAACATAACCGGGAAAAACTTTTTCCTCAATGGTTTGCCGCGAGCCATCTTTTTTGATTTTGATGACGGGGGTTTGGGGAATTTCAATGCGAAAGATGCGATCGGCCACATCCAGCGTATGGAGCCGCTGCTCGATGGTGCTTTTCACTTTTTTTTCGCAGCCAGAGGCCACCTGCACGGCATACCAAAACCGTTTGACCTTACCCGCTTGATCCCCTTCGGCCACTTCAACGGTGTCGTCAAGAGGATCGTTCAGATCAGAATGATCAGTAAATTCACTCACCATAGGCGCGTACTCGTAGGAATCTTTGGCTGTCTAGAAAATCAGTGTGGCCAGCCAACGAAAGAGTTCATCCACTAGGTAGATGACCGCAGCCGAAAGGGAAACGATGAGAATGACTGCCGCAGATTCGCCAATCAGACGCTGGCGATCGGGCCACACCACTTTGCTGAGTTCTTCCTTGGTTTCGCGGAAAAACTCGGTTAGATTAAAGCCACTAGTGGGCTTTTCGCCTTCGGTACTCTTGGTCACGGCGGCACTCCTTAGGGCGGGGGCAGCCCGTTGCTACCCGTTTAATTCAGCGCGATTTATTATCATAGCAGGTTTCTTCTTTTTAGGAAATCCCGATGTTTGATTGCTTGCGATCGCGCACCCTCACGACGGCTATGGGTGAGGTGGCCTACGTTACCAATGATCTCGGCAATGTTAACCCTGCTCGGCCGCCTTTATTTTTTTGGCATGGCTTTGGCGGTGGCTCGAGCCGCTATGAATGGTCGGCAGTTTATCTGGCCTTTTCAGCCGAGTATCCCCTTTTTGCTTTGGATTTGCCCGGTTGGGGCGCCTCTGAGCATCGCGATCAACCCTATACGGTGGCGGCTTATGTGGATCATTTGCTAGAGTGCCTTGGTCAATTGACGGCAGAACCAGCGGTGGTGATCACGTCGTCACTGACGGCAGCCTTTGCCATCCAAGGGGCGATCGCCCATCCCCAACGCTTCCGTGGCCTGATTCTCACCTGCCCAACGGGGCTGAGTGATTTTGGTCAAGATTACCGCCAGACCCCCCTTGCCCAGATTGCCCGCCAGCCCTATGTGGATATCGCCTTTTATCGCCTCGGCGTGGCCAATTCCCTGAGTGTGCAGTCCTTTATGGCCAATCAACAGTTTGCCCGACCTAGCCGCATCAGCCCGGAAATGATTGCCACCTATACCCAAGTAGCGCAGTCGGCGGGGGCAGAATTTGCCGCGTTGGCCTTTGTGCGGGGTGATCTCTGCTGCGATCTCAGTCGCTTTTTACCCCATTTGACGGTGCCGACCTACATCGTTTGGGGAGAGCAGGCAAAACTCCCTCCTGTGGCCGTGGGTCAACGCTTGGCACAGTTAAACCCCGAGGCGATTCGTGCCTTTGATGTGATGCCAGAGGTGGGGCTAACGCCGCAGTTGGAGTGCCCTGCGGTGATGATTGGCTGGATTGATCGCTACCTTGGCCAGTTGCTGGCCTCCCCTTGAGGTGATCTAACGCTGGGCATTGGCAGTGGCGGGTAGGGTTGTGCCATAGACACGGGGGCGATCGCCCTGGGCCAATTGGGTGCTGCCTTGAGTATCCACTGCCCAAATGGTGGCTTTGGGGTTCCCCATGGTTTGGGTTTGAAAGAGTACCCGTTGCGGATCCGTTGTGCTCCAGCCCAAAAGGGTGGCAAAGTCGTATTCATCAGCGGTGGGATAAACCGTGGCCACATGACCCACCCCCGCCTGCCAAATCCATGCGCCATCGCTAATTAAATCAGTGGCAAACAAGCCGCCAAGCTGGCGCACCAAGAGACGATTGCCCGTTTCTGACCAGCCAACTGGAACTAGTACTGCAATCAGACCTTGGCCTTGGGGCACCTCTGCCAAAAACTCAGGCGGCATTTCCTTGAGGCTTTCAATGCGCTGCTGACTGCCGCTCTGGCGATCGCGAATTTCAAGAACGCTCACCAGTTGTTGCCGTTGCGCCTCGGGATCAGCCGTGAAGTAGAGGGTGGCCTGTGCCACATAGCGGCCATCGGGAGAGAGATATTGGGGCGTCTGCTGAGTCAAGCGGAGAGATTTCTTAGCCTTTAGAGCAGCGGCGTGGCCGTCGTCAATCCATTTCCAAGGCAGGGGGAAAGGACTCTGAAGCGGATCCGTGACTACTGTTTCTACGGGTTGATCGGGGGCTGAGGGTCGCTGGGCTTGGGCAGGCGTTACTGGGGCGATCGCAAGGGCTGTCAATATCCCACAGATTGAGGAGATGAAAAAGCCCCGCCACGGCGCAAATCGGGTTACCATGAGGTCACTCCTCTGAAATAAAGTTTGCTTATTTTATTGACAGTTTGGTTAAACGAGTGACGACGGCTCCTCACACCTCTAGCATAGCAATTGGCCTAGGCCGATCGCAGGAAAATTAACGAAGTTTTATGCTCTTGACAGAATTAGTCAAAAAATCTTGTGACTATTTGCAATCATTGGCAGTCATTGAGATTCATTCCCAGTGGTTTCCCCTCAGTTCCCCCTTGCTCAAAGATGCGGGGACGAGCCCCTATGCAGTGAATGCTAAAGGGCATTTGGCGTGGCCCAAGGGTCGGCACTCCCTCTGGTTGGGGCAGCGAATCACGGTACCCGCGACGGTTCAAGGCTATAGTGTGGCGGGTTTAACTCTACGCCTTGATCTCACGTGGTGGGCGGATCGGGCAACGGTGTATGTCAATGGTCAGGTGGTGCATCAGGGGGATTTATTTGATCATTCGGTGAGTCTGTGCCTAGGGGAGGCGGTGACCCCCGGCCAAGCGTGGGAGGTGGTGTTGCATCTTGTGAGTCCCGGCCACGATGACGGTGCTTTGGTGAGATCAGGCCTGCGGTTTGAATCGCCAACGGGAGTGGATCCCGACTTTATTGCCACTGAGTTGGACATTTTGGCGATCTTTGGTGAAACCCTCAACCTGCAACCCCTTGAACCCCTGCTGAAGGACGTTTTAGAAAGTCATGGACAGCGCCCCATCTTAGATCCGTTACTGGCGGAGATCCACGAGAAAATGCAGGCGATCGCCACCCCCTTGCGGGACTTCACCATGCACCTGTGTGGCCATGCCCATCTGGACTTGGCGTGGCTCTGGCCGATCGCTGAAACGTGGCAAGTGGCACAGTCCACTTTTCGATCTGTATTACAGCTGAAGGAACGCTATCCCGAACTCACCTTTACCCACTCCACTCCCGCCCTCTATGCCTATTTGCAGATCCATGCCCCAGAACTTTTTGGGCGGATTCAGGAAGCCGTGGCAGCGGGTTGGTGGGATGTAGCGGCAGGCCTTTGGGTCGAACCGGAACTCAATCTCATTCATGCTGAGTCCATTGCCCGTCAGATTCTCTATGGTCAGCGGTACGTGCAGGAGGCCTTTGGTGGCATTAGCCCCATTGCTTGGTTGCCCGATACCTTTGGCTTTCCGGAACGGCTCCCCAGTTTCTTGGCTCAGGGGGGCATTCGCTACTTTGTCACTCAAAAATTGCGCTGGAATGACACCACGCGCTTTCCCCACGGTTGGTTTGTCTGGCGGGATGTGGCGGGGGCGGCGGTGAATGCCCTGATGTCAGCACCCATTGGCGAGGGGATTGCTCCCGTGAAAATGGCTGCCTATGCCCAAGAGTGGTGGCAACAAACGGGAGCGCGGCGCAGTCTCTGGCTCCCCGGTGTCGGCGATCATGGTGGTGGACCAACGGCAGACATGTTAGAACGGGTGCGACGCTGGCAACACCTCGGTGGTATTGGGCCGCAGTGGCAATGGACAACCGTGCAGCAGTATCTGGAACAATTAACCCAAGAAACACCCCCTACAACCGCTTGGCAAGGGGAACTCTACTTGGAATTCCATCGCGGCTGCTACACCAGCCATGGTGATCAAAAGGCCGCCCACGATCGCGCCCAACGCCAACTGCAAGAGGCGGAACGCTGGTGTGCTCTCGCGGCAATCACAACTTCTTTTCCCTACCCCAAAGAAGAACTCAAAGCCTGTTGGCAACAACTTCTCTTTAACCAGTTCCACGACATTCTCCCCGGCTCCTCGATTCCAGAGGTCTATGCCGAGGTGAACCCAACATGGCAGCAACTCCTGACCACGACAGAGACAGTCCTAAGGGAAGCACAAACAGCGCTGTGCCAGTCCATTGACGGCGGTGAACCGCCGGTGACAGAGGCAATTCCCGTTGTGATTTTCAATGGATTGGTGGGCGATCGCGCCGGGGTTGTCCACATTGACTTGGCGCAGCTACCGCAGGAGGTTCCCTCTTGGCGGGTTTATTGTCCACGGGGCGACTACGATTTACCAGCGCAGTTGAATGCTCCCCAAGGTTGCTTGACGTTTCGTACCCCTGAGGTGACGGGAATTGGCTACACGCTGCTGTGGCTCTGCCCGCGATCGCGCCCTGATACGTTACCAACCCCACCCTTGGGCTATGTCTTAGAAAATAACTATCTCCACGTTGAAATTGATCCGGCAACAGGGGAAATCACTAACCTGTATGACAAGTTGAATCATCGTCCCTGCTTGGGCGATCGCGGTAATCAACTGCAATTTTTCCGTGATCAGGGGCAATACTGGGATGCTTGGAACATTGACCCCAACTATGGGCAGCATCGACTGCCGGGGGCGACCCTAGAGGCTATTGAATGGGTGACGTGGCATCAACTGGAGCAGCGACTACGGGTCAGATGGCGCTTTCAGTCCTCGCAGATTCAGCAGGAGTATGTGTTGCAGTATCAAACCCCATGGCTGCGCATTGATACGGTGATTGACTGGCAGGAGGAACATATTCTCCTCAAGGCGGCTTTTCCCTTGGCAATCAGTGCTGAGCAGATCACCTGTGAAACTCCCGGCGGCGTTACGCTGCGCCCGACCCTTCCCAATCCCCACCTCAGCGCCCATGAGCAAACAAAATGGGAGGTGCCCTTTTTAACGTGGGTGGATCTGAGTACCCCAGAGTATGGGGTGAGTCTTTTCAGCGACTGCAAGCATGGCCTTGATGCCCAAGCGAATCAACTGCGATTGACCCTGTTGCGATCGCCCACTTGGCCAGATCCGACGAGCGATCGCTGTCAGCACCGCTTTAGCTATGGTGTGTTTCCCCACAGTGACTCGTGGCAAGTGGGCGGTGTCCCGCAGCAGGCGGCTCAGTTTAATCAACCTCTGAGGGGAGAAATTGCCCCCGCCAACCCATCAGGATCATTACCGCCCCACGCTCAGCTTCTCCATTGGTCGGATGCCCGCATTCAATGCCTTGCCCTCAAACAACCAGAGGATGGACAGGGTTGGCAATTGCGAGTAGCAGAAGTGGCTGGGGAAGGGGGCACCTTAGAACTGCACTCAACGCTAATCCCATGGCAGATCAAAGCACCGCAAACACTCTTGGAGACGCCCACAGAGAATACCAACACAGTGACCCTCAGCCCATGGCAAATTCAAACCTTCCGACTACACCCTTGACCTACAATTGCGCCTTGAGGATTCTTGGCGATTCTCAGACAAATCTCCCTCACTCAAGCAGGGCAGCTTGTTGACATTACAGCACATCAATCGTCGGGAAAGCTGTTGAAACATGACTCAAGTCTAAACTATAGCTATTCCAATAAAGAATGAGATATCATCCAGCACAATACTTGCGAATCACCTCATCAATTGAACTGTTTGACCCTGCATACATCCGCGCTCGCTTCAGCGCACTAAAGTCGTGCTCAATCACATTCAAATCAGGAGAGTATTTCGGTAAAAATAACACCTCGTGACCCGCCGCTTTCACCACTGCCTGAATCACCCCTTTTGGATGAATCGGTACATTATCCATCATCAACAACGAACGTTTCTCTAACGCCGGCAAACAGTACTGACTCAGCCAGCTTACAAACCCTACCGCATTCAAATATCCGCAAAACAGCATTGGGGCGATGAAGTCTTTCTGGTGTCTATACCGTCCTGCTACTAATACCAATATCATCTAAAGAACCATATTATTTGCTTATTATGGCCAATACTACAACAGATAGTACAAACTCAGCCAATATGCTCCCATGAAACAGCCGTACCCCGCTCAATGGCCTGATTCACTCGCTTGCCCAGCAGTACCTCATAGTATTTAGGAGGCAACCCATACCCAGGGCGAATCGAACGAATACACTCTGGCGTAATCACTTCCCCTGCCACCATATCTTTGACAAAGTACAGTGAGCGGCGATACACCAGCGACTTTTTCTCCGCCTCCGTAGGCCCATAGTGCACCCGCCCCAGCGCTTGATAAGCCCGCTGCGTTTCCTCCACCAGCAGTTTCATTTCGTGGGGTTCCAAACTAAAGGCGGCATCTACCCCGCCCTCAGCACGACTCAGCGTAAAGTGCTTTTCAATGACCGTTGCCCCTAGAGCCACCGCCGCTACTGCGACACCGATGCCCAGCGTGTGATCCGATAGCCCCACTTCACAGCCAAAGAGTTCCCTTAGGTGCGGAATTGTCCGTAAGTTAGAATCCGTTGGACTCGCAGGATAAGTGCTAGTACATTTGAGCAAGACAATCTGATCATTGCCGGTTGCCCGAATTGTTCGCACCGCTTCATCCAGTTCCGCAAGAGTTGCCATCCCTGTAGACATAATGATCGGCTTACCCGTTTCGGCCACCCGACGGATCAGTCCTAAGTCCACATTTTCAAAGGAAGCAATCTTATAGATTGGGCAATCCAACTCTTCAAGAAAATCAACTGCTGTTAGATCAAAAGGGGTGCTGAATGCAATTAGCCCCAGTTCTTGGGCACGCTTGAAGATGGGTTCGTGCCACTCCCAAGGGGTATAGGCTTTTTGGTAGAGATTGTAGAGATATTCCCCTTGCCAAAGACTGGTCTTGTCACTAATGAAAAAATCAGGTTTTTCACAGGAGATTGTGATTGTATCAGCCCTGTAGGTCTGAAGTTTGACGGCATGGGCGCCAGCTTTTGCTACAGCTTCAACAATAGCTAACGCTCTCTCTAAGGATTGATTATGATTACCCGACATTTCGGCAATGATGAAGGGAACAGTGGTTTGGAGTTTATTAATATTGATTTTGCTCATCATTATCTAACGTAGGAGACTTTACTTGCTCAATTTTAACTTGACTTTCAATATAACCATAGCGGAGGTGGGGTGAACGGAAAGAAATACGAAAATTACCAATTTCTAGGAAAGCTGGCGGATACCCCTCACCATCTAGCATTCGAATAAAGTTGTACAGACTTTCAAGAGATGATATTTGACTGATATCAATTCTGCTTTCATCGGGTTTGCGTCGCTTGAAGTAAGTAGGGGTTCCGATTTGGGGTGTGGGAGATGGATTTTTCTTTATAATCCTGATGATCATGTTCTCAATGATCTTACTAGCACGAATTAGTATCTCATCAGCAGTTCCGTGAAGGCTAAGTGGCTCCTTTAGGTAAATTGGTCCTCCATCCAATTCTTTAGTACACTGAATAGCAGAGATAAAAGTACTTTCAAATCCTTGCATAATTAAGTTCTGTAGCGGACTTCCTCCACGTCCAAAAGGAAGATCAGTCATATGAAAAATGACGACTTGAAAGTTCTCATAGATTTCTGCTGGAATTAATTTTGACCAATGGGGTACAAAGATCCAGCGAGGCGACAGCTCAGATAAATTGTCATAGGTGAAATCTGATTCTTTTTGAATTAAATGTGTTTTAGCTTTGATTTTTCTTGAAATTGAATCGACTAAAAACTTATTTCTTTCTCTATTCGTAACAATCACAATACAGTCATTGCTCATCTTATGATTCTCCCAACCTGAAATGCTTCTGCACTAAAAAGACCCACGGATGAGCCACGAATATAGGCTAGGTACTTTACCACATCTATAGAGCGATAGTGAGGATATTGACGCATCTCTTTAGAATACATGTCCAATGCTCTCAACTTAAGGTCAAGTGCATTTTCAGTATCATTCACTTTCTCGGATAAATTCACAAAGTACTGCGGAATAAAAGTATTAGAAGCCGTTGGTGTATTCCATCCAGTGGCAGAGGGTACCTCAAAGAACAGAATCTGCTTTACTGAACTACCGGGCAAGGGGCGTACTGCTGTCATAACTGCTTCATGGGTAATACGGTGATCAATATTGAGATCGCCGTAGTGATGAGTATAGATTACTTCTGGACGAATGTCATCTATTACTCCCTCAATTACTTTCACAACATCCAGCAAGTCCACGCTGTCCATCCGATTATCTGGAAAGCCACCAAAGCGCACATCCCTACACCCTACCACTTCCCCAGCCCTTCGTGCTGTTTCCTTCAGTTGCTCCAGTGCCTCCTCCCATTCTTCAATATCTCGCTTGGCGCTCCGACTGGTTAGGCCTTCGGCCAAGATTAGAGTAGTCACTTTATCCCCGTGGGCAGCATGTAAAGCTATCGTGCCACCACAGCCAAGAATTTCATCATCAGGATGGGCAGCAACGACTAATACCGATCTTTTTCTAAAATAACTAGTCATTTTTCAGTGTTTGTAATTATTTTTTCAAAAGAGAAGTAGCTAGATTGCTCGATCACATTCTGCTTTATAGCATAGCCACTCTTTTGAAAACAGGCTACCGAAACAGTGTTCTTTTCCTTTACCTCAGCTGAAATTCTTAAGGGAGAACCACGTTCTTTCAACAAATACTTTTCACCTAGTTCTAAAAGTTTCGAACCGATACCGAAACCTCTAAGTGCACTTGTAATGCTGTAATCTATCAACCATTTTTCATTAAAGAAGTCATATCTTATTTGTCCAATAGGTATATCTTTATACATTAGGATATATATCTTGACCTTGTCGCTGTTTAGTTTGTTGTTAAACCATTTGTTATGTTGATTTAAAGTAATAAACCCTTGATTCCACGAATTTTGACGAACATTAATATCATTTGCCCAGTAGAACAAATTAATCAAATCATTTTGGCTGGCAGGTCTTAACCATAACTGCTTCTGCTCAATTAACCGAGTCATCTTTAATACGACTTTTTTGATACCCTTGCCATCAGTAATTAAGATATTTTTAAGCCCTAGCTTAGTATCTAAATTACTGGAATTCAAATTTTTCTTAACTAATTCTTCTAATCTGGAGATATCAAAAATCACAACATCGAAACCATCAGCATGTAAAGCCTCACAGAACTCTATTTGATTATCAGAGGTCACTACAACAATTCCCGTCAAACCAAGGCACATTCGTTCCCATGTAATAGAACCTCCAGACCCCAAGTACCATGAGCACCTTAACATAATGTCGGGCATTTGATCTGTTTGAATATGCAACTGTCCTTCAGGGAAATACTGCATTTGCGATTCCACTTCCGCACGGTGAGGGTTGGCTCCACCAATCACCACTTCAGGGGCAAAATCCCCAATTTCCCGCAGGATTTGCAGGGCTCGGGTTGTGTAGTTCTGGGGATCTATCCCGCCAAAAAAGACCAGTACCTTACGTGGATCAAACGGTGGGCGTCCTTGTCGCTCCAATTTTTCGCGGGCAGCAATGAACTCTGATCTGAGGAGAGCGTACTCAGGCCCTAGCAACTGGCAACAGTGCGGAGGAACTAAGCCGACGTAGCGATCCCAGCGATGTGTATAGTTTTGATCCAGCAAGACATCACAATCATGGAAGCGGTTGGCAAGGTCATCAATGACAAAAATTTGCTTGACCACTGGGCGCAACTGCTGCTCCCACGCCTTGTCAATGCCGTAGTGATCGACAACCAGCCAGTCAGGGGTTGCCTCTAGACTTTCGATAATTTGCTTGGTTTGTGCTGCATCCACTTGTTGAGGGACGCCTAGGTCAGCCGCTGTTGTGGGTTCAGCTCCCCTTGGCAGCTCATAGACCCTAAAGCCCTTTTTCTGCACAAGGGCGATGATATTGTTTGGATGGTTGCGACAAATGAAAATACAGGTTGCCCCTTGCTCACGCAGCGCTGTTGCCAATGTCATACACCGCATGATGTGTCCAGTGCCAATGTGGGTTGCCGAGTCGGCACGGAAAACAATGAGCATTTCCTAGCCCTCCTCCCTAGTTGAGTCTTCGCATCTCTGCATAGCAGATTGATCCCTTTAGCAGGGTCTTGACATCCCGACCCTCTTCACACTCTTTGATGAGACCAAAGACTTCATCTAGGGCTTGACCATAGCCCTGAATGATCTCCGGTGTATGCTCTGTGCAAACATATACGGCGTTGGTTGCCAAATAGCCTCGTGCTAGCATCTCTTGAGTAATGAGGGTTTTATACGCTAGGTTGTTGGTTGTGTTCTCAAACTGAAAGCGAATCAAAGCAGGAATTCCAGAGATTCTCAGAGCCAGTTGATGCTTGACAGCTAGTTGTTGCCAAAGCTCAGCAATATTCCGACCGGTCTGAGTGATTCGTTCCCAAGAACGGGTTTTGTCCATCACTTCAAGAGTTTTTAGGCCAGCTGTCGGCCCAATGCGTTCCGTCCAAAAGGTGCTGCTAATAAATGTGGACTGAGCAGCAGTCATGACTTCCCTGCGGCCAACAACTGCGGTAATTGCGTAACCGTTGCCTAGGGCTTTGCCAAAAACGGCCATATCTGGCTCAACACCATAGATTTTGTGCAAACCGCCAAGTGCCTGCCGAAAACCTGAAGTACACTCATCAAAGATTAAAACGATTCCTCTATCGGTTGCTAGTTTTCTGACTTTTGCCAAAAAACCATCTTTTGGGGGCTCGTTGCGCTGTACCTCCATTTTGATAACGCCAATGTCATGCTGATTCACCAAGGCTTCGAGTTCATCAAACTGGTTATAGTGAAAGGGAAAGACGGTTCCCTTTAATCCTGAGGGAATGCCCTTTGGCTCTAGCCCTGGGAGTAAATGCGTAGCTAAGGTTTGCTCATCACCAAGGTTGGCGGCTAAGTACCAGTCGTGCCAGCCATGGTACCCACAGATGGCCACCGAATCCTTGCCTGTGGCTGCCCTAGCAATACGAATGGCGATCGCGTTCGCTTCACCCCCCGTTCGGGCAAACCGCACCATATCAGCCCATGGATGTAGTTCAATGAGTTTTTCAGCCAGATAGACTTCTTCTGGACAGTTGAGGGTCGATAGATTGCCTTTGGCAATAACTTGTTGAACCGCTTCATCCACTTCTGGGTGAGCGTAGCCCAAGGTATTGGTGCCAATCCCCATCATTGACATATCAATATATTCGCGGTCATCTAAGTCCCAGATGCGGCACCCCTTAGCTTTACTAAAATAGCTGGGCCAATACTCTGGCAGAAACATTTCAGCGCGCTTGGAAAGAAGCATGCTGCCCCCAGGGATGACGCGTTTAGCTCGTTTCCACAACTTTTGGCCGGTTCCTAAGATGGCTCCCTCGCTTCTGCCAATATGCTCATTCAAACTAAAAGCCGCAGGATACTCCTGCTGCATTTGCCAAATTTCCCGCCAAGAGAAGTCAATTCGCGGGGCAAAGTGCTCAATCACCTGCCGAACAACTTGGTAATCTTCCGGTTCATCAACCGTCCAGCGACAACTGGACAGGTCAATAGGTGGTTCTAAAAACCTGACCTGAAATTTGCCACTGTTCCTAATGTAAGGAGAGACATGCTCACGATCAAAGGATGAGCAGGCTTCTTGCCACGCTGCTTCTAGGGCTTGAAAGGTAAATACTTCTACATCTAGACCATCGGCAAAGCGAGTGCTGGTCGCACAATAGTCGGCACTAGAGCTTTGAAATAGATCGATAACTTGGTCAACAATTTCGGGATCAATCAATGGGCAGTCAGCTGTTATGCGTATAACAGTTTTAGCACCATACTTTTTAGCCACTTGATAATATCTATCTAAAACATCCTTTTCACTGCCTTGCTCACAACAGAACCCCAGCCCATGCACATAATCTACAATTTTCTGATTTTCTGGTTGAGAACCAGTGACCACAACTATTTGGTCTACTAACTTGGCATTTCGCAATCGCTGAAGCAAAAAATAAATCAAGGGTCTACTGTCCGCTTTCAGCATCACTTTGCCGGGTAAGCGGGTTGAACCCATGCGTGCCTGCACAATTGCGATTTTCATAGTTGCTCCCAGCGACTAGGATGGATTAAGTCTAGATCATCACTACATAGATGACTAGGCCAAGGAGGAAGATCGGTGTTCATTGCTTCTAAGATAGCTTGCAGTTGGCCGCAACTTTCAACACCAACGAGGATCCGGTCTAGTCCCTGTTGATGGAAGGCTGCACCTAAGCAAGCTTGCAAGGGAGTGACCCTTACGGTAGCTTGCCATGTTTCTATCGCCTGCCACAGCTTAGACCAACGGGAGAACTTTTGGGGACGCTTTTCAGCGGGCATGAGGAGCAATCCCTGTAGAAAAACAGAGCGCGCGTGCACCTCAACACCATCGCTTTTTAGACGAGCCAGCCAACCCGATTTCACTAGCCGCTGGTCTAGACCGTTAAAGGGAGCCTGAACAAGATCAGGTTTAAAGTTGGAATACAGTTGCTCTAATTCTTGCGGTGAATAAATGGAAAAACCAATCTTGTCAACCCAGCCATCTTTTTTCAATTCTAGGAGTGCATCATACAACTCCTTTCCCTCTGACCTAAGGAGATCCAAGGGATGATGCAATAATAGCCCATAGAGCTTGTCTAGCTTAAGACGCTGCAGTGATCTTCTACAGTTGTCTTGAACCCACTGCTGAACATTAGACAAGTTGGAAGGTAATTTGGGAAGTTTAGTGACAACATTCCAGCTCTGGACACCAATGTCCCCTAGCCTTGCTTCACTGTCACCATAGGCTATTGCTGTATCAAGGGTATCTATGCCCACCTCTTGAGCCTGTTGTAAAATAGCTTTTGCTTCTTCAAGGGTGACTTGACCTTGCTGGTTGGCAATTCCATAGGCAAGACCAAACTGAACGGTACCAAGAGCCAAACGCTGAGTATTCATTCCGACTTGTGAAAATAGCGACCCTGCAGATCTTTTCTTAGGATGCTTGTTACCCACTGACGATCATAAGGGTCGTCTAGATCACTACCGCTGTGGTCAACAAGTGTTTCCGAAAAGCGATAAATCAAGTGATAAATGCCAAAATGGCGAAAAATTTCAGCATAGTCCTGCTTGTAGGTGTATAAGCCAGACCGATGTTTGTAGGCATTTGCTCGTAAGAAGGGAGAATCAAAATCTGAGATCACTAAGTAGCCACCATCCTTAAGCGCTAAATCCACATTGGCGACCGCACGGCTGAGAAGGGAGCGATCAACCCAGTGAAATACCGATGAAATAACTACAATCGTTGCTTCTTGCCAAGGTAATCCTTGGGCTTGGGTGATACTCCCCTGAGTAAACTCTAAGTGGGGAAAAGCTTTTTTACCTGCGGCAATGGCTTTGCCTGAAGGTTCCACGACTCGGCATTGCCACTGTGGGTATTGTCTTCTAAATCCTTCAGCAACCCTGCCTGAACTGCCACCAACATCAATGAGTATTCCCTGCGCTGGCAAAGTCAGGTGTGATAGAGCCCGTAAAATTCTATCGTTGGCCGGTGCAGGTTCGGTGGCACTTGCTGCATTGCGCTCATACCATGCATCGGCTTCTTGATTGACAAAAATAGTATCTTGTTGGTTGAGAGAGGTCATATGAAATGATGATGAATAACCCTGCACTCTAGGATACCGATTTTATGCATGGATGCAACAGCAGTGCCAACTCCTGTCTTTATCTATAGCGATCGCTTCCTCGAACACCGCTGCCGCCAGTTTCACTTTGAGCGACCCGAACGGTTAGTGGCCATCCGTCAGCACTTAGAGGCAGCATTTCCAGCAGCAGAA
>NZ_JAVKVB010000002.1:0-15307 GCF_031460975.1 Thermosynechococcus sp. HY213
AAAGAAATTCTTGGATTCTTTTTTAGAGTTTCTAAATTTTCTAGATTGCTCTTGAGTTTAGTCCTCTTTGACAGCTAGGGTGTTAGTGGCTTCTGGAGACACTACCAATATTCAGCGGCACTTGCGCTGGAGCCCTAGTCTGCAGAGCTTGGGAGCTGAAGCCTGAAGTGATCCTTAAGTGATCCTTAAGTGATGGCCTCGAAAGGGTGGTGGTAGATTTAACTTTGCGAGAAACGTTGCTGTCTCTGCGAGTCTTTCCCGACGTCTATCCCTACACGTTGGAGCAGGTACTCAATCCAACGTTTCTTTGTGATACAAGTGGCGATTGCAACAACCTAGCCTGACCAAGCGCCTATGTTTTCCCCTGTCTTTATCTATAGCGATCGCTTCCTCGAACACCGCTGCCGCCAGTTTCACTTTGAGCGACCCGAACGGTTAGTGGCCATCCGTCAGCACTTAGAGGCAGCATTTCCAGCAGCAGAATGGCGTGAACCTACACCTGTCGGAGAAGGATTAACTCCTTGGTTGGAAAAGGTACATAGTCGGGTGTATTTAGACCAATTAACGCGGATTGCAGCAGCAGGGGGGCGGCTGGCTAGATCCCGATACCTACCTCAATGACCAGAGCGATCGCGTGGCGCGGTTAGCAGTACAGGCGTGGCTCGATGGGGTAGATTTAGCTGTACAGCGGCAGCAACCGATTTTTGTTTTGGCACGCCCCCCGGCCACCATGCGTTGCGGGAGCGGGGAATCGCACTCAAGCATTAGTTCAGAACAATCCCCAGATCGCCTACTGTTCGCTCCATGAGTTTCCTGCCTATCCCTATACAGGAGAGGGGAGCGATCGCGGGCACCACAACAATGTCCTTAATCTGCCTCTGCCCAGTGGCTCCACTGGAGCAACCTACCGAAGAGCTTTCCAAGCGGACAACAATGACTATTTCCGAGTATTTCCTAACCATCCTCCCTAGTTGAGTCTTCGCGTTTTCCTATGGCAAACTGGTCTTGACTCCTTAGTCTTTTCATTATAAAATTAGCAACTCTAGTAAGTATTGGGAAACTGAAATGGCAACTCCATACAGGGCGATCGTTCTACATCACCCCTACTTTGCCAAGATGCTATCAACTGCTATTGACCTAGAATTTTGCTTATGTATTTATGAATTTAATTCATTTAAGTATCATGGACAGACTAAAGAATTTTCAAATGTAAACTTTACTATAGAAATCATGGATCATGATGATCTTCAGCACTGTATTTACAATCAAAAATTGCTTGCTAGCATACCTCCAGTAGATAGATACATTTTAAATTCAATGGAAATGTACAAGTCAGAAATAATATCTATTATTTATAGATGGCTTAACTTGTCATATACACAAGCTAGAGACCAATACTATCAACACTTAAAATTTTGGTCATGGTATTTAAGGGATAGAAAAATTAATCTCTTTTTTGGAGTTGTACCCCATGAAACTTACTATTCAGTTATTTATTACCTTTGTAAACTAATATCTATAAAAACTATCCTTGTTCACCCCTTAGGAATCTCGAAGTCGTACACCCTAATGAGTGACTGGAGAATTCCAGATCCTAGGGTAGATACCTTGTGCCAAAAGTACATCAATGATCCTGATTCTGTGGACATAAGTCACTGGTCGCCACAGTTTGCCGAGTTTATAAGTAACCAGAAACTCCAAATACATCCTCCTTACATGAAGCAGACTTTTGATCAGCTAAGTAAAAATAAAATATTGGCATACTTAATGGCTATTAATACCAAGTCTATCAATCCTAATTCAATTAGAAATAAAATTTTAAAATACTTGATGACTATTAGTATTAAGTTTTCATATACCAAGTTAAAATTGATTAGAATTTTGAAAAGAATAGCTAGGATTATAAAAACAACTAGAGTTGCTAAACCAGTAGAAAGAACTTTTAAGTTAGTAAATAGGCATAGACCTAGATTTGGTAACCCATGCTTTGATACTTATTACGAAGGTTTATGTACAGTCACAAATAACAGCTGCTTAGATAACGAGCCGTATATTTATGTTCCTCTACATTATCAACCCGAATGTTCCACACTTCCAATGGGCGAGTTTTTTGAGAACCAAAAAATCATGATAGAATGGCTGTCTCACTCAAGACCAGAGGATGTATGGTTATATGTGAGGGAGCACCCAGCTCAGACATACGACCTAAACACCAGTAGATATAGGGAGCCAAGTTTCTACAGCGATATCTTGAGAATCCCTAGAGTAAGGTTAGTTTCTCGTCGCTGTTCTTCTTTTGATTTAATCAGGAATAGTCTTTGTGTTGCGACTATTACTGGAACCGTTACTTTGGAGTCGTTATATCAAGAGAAACCAGTTTTATTTTTTGGCTATCATGTTTATCAGTATGCTCCTGGAGTTTTTCCAATACGCAATTTAGATGATTGCTCTAATGCTTTGAAAAAAATATGCAACCAAGAATTCGATCTAACAAGAGAAAAGTTTCTTCTTTACTTAAAAGCTTTAGAGAAAAACTGCATAATGAGGAATATAAGTGAATGCAATGATTGGTATGAGCTAGGAAGAGCAAATGATGAGACTGAAAAGAAATTCTTGGATTCTTTTTTAGAGTTTCTAAATTTTCTAGATTGCTCTTGAGTTTAGTCCTCTTTGACAGCTAGGGTGTTAGTGGCTTCTGGAGACACTACCAATATTCAGCGGCACTTGCGCTGGAGCCCTAGTCTGCAGAGCTTGGGAGCTGAAGCCTTAAGTGATCCTTAAGTGATGGCCTCGAAAGGGTGGTGGTAGATTTAACTTTGCGAGAAACGTTGCTGTCTCTGCGAGTCTTTCCCGACGTCTATCCCTACACGTTGGAGCAGGTGCTCGATCCAACATTTCTTTGTGATACAAGTGGCGATTGGAACGACCCAGCCTGACCAAGCGCTTATGTTTTCCCCTGTCTTTATCTATAGCGATCGCTTCCTCGAACACCGCTGCCGCCAGTTTCACTTTGAGCGACCCGAACGGTTAGTGGCCATCCGTCAGCACTTAGAGGCAGCATTTCCAGCAGCAGAATGGCGTGAACCTACACCTGTCGGAGAAGGATTAACTCCTTGGTTGGAAAAGGTACATAGTCGGGTGTATTTAGACCAATTAACGCGGATTGCAGCACAAGGGGGCGGCTGGCTAGATCCTGATACCTACCTCAATGACCAGAGCGATCGCGTGGCGCGGTTAGCAGTACAGGCGTGGCTCGATGGGGTAGATTTAGCTGTACAGCGGCAGCAACCGATTTTTGTTTTGGCACGCCCCCCCGGCCACCATGCGTTGCGGGAGCGGGGAATGGGCTTTTGCCTACTAGCGAATGCAGCCATTGCTGCCCACTATGCCCTCAGTCTGCCAAGGATAAGACGAGTCGCAATTCTCGATTGGGATGTCCACCACGGCAATGGTACCCAAGCACTGGTTCAAGACCATCCTCAGATTGCCTATTGTTCACTTCATGAGTTTCCTGCCTATCCCTATACGGGGGATGGGGGCGATCGCGGGCACCACAACAACGTCCTCAACTTACCCATGCCCACAGGCTCCACTGGAGCGGCCTATCGCACTGCTTTTCAAGATCAAGTCATGCCCTTTTTGCAGCAATTTGGCGCAGATGTGCTCATCATCAGTGCGGGCTACGATGCCCACCGCGATGATCCCCTTTCTAGCATTGAATTACAGGAGGCAGACTATGGCTGGATGATGCACCAATGCTTGCAGATCACTCACTGTATTGTCATTGGCTTGGAGGGAGGGTACAACCTTAATGCCTTGGGGGGATCAGTAGTCAGTGCTGTCGAGGTAGTTGCTCGCCTCTAAAATCGTCCAAAAAATAAAGCCATTACAGACTTAATAAAATCCTTAAGCCAAAGCCTAACCAAGCCCAAATGAGTTGCATAAATTGAATGTTCAATAACTCTAGCATTAATAAACCTAGGATTAATAAAAATACGTCCCCCTTTTTGTTTTATTTGCCTGTGAAGCTCAACATGTTCACATACTTCTTCGTTATTTTCATTTGTTCCACAATATAAAACATCTAGCAAAATATGTTTCTTATAAATTGCACATCCACCAAATGCAGAATCGACTTCTATCCAATCCTTGCATTTAGATATGTTTAACATTCGGCTATATACAGCAGAGGTTAAAGCTGTATACCTACTAGAGCCGTGGTTTATTAGGAATTGATAACTCTTCCAGCAGTCATTGGGAGACCATAAATAATGACGCAATGCCCAAATGTCATAATAGGGTCCATTTTGGCAAGCACAACAAACATCCCAATCGCTTCTCTCGAAGCAACTAGAAATAGATTCTTGGGTTAGTTGATCACCTACTTCATCTAGATCAATAACCATGATATATTCAATATTCTCATACTTAGGTGATTCTTTTAGCTTCTGTAGGTATAAATTTCTGCAGTAAGCAAGTCGTTGTGTTCTAAGAGGTATCTTTTCCTGTAGTCTTCCTAAACTAATAAATTCGAAATTTGAAACCAGTTGTTTTAGTTTCAATAACTCAACAATAGTGTCATCTTCACTATCCGATTCAATAATTAACCATTTTGTATCAAAAGCAGATTTTAGATTCTTTTCTAGTTTTAATACTCTTTTTAAGATACTATTTCCAACGTTACGGACTGTTCCAGTGATTAACAGGTTTATCATTGCTGATCACCTTAGTTAGAATTCTTAAAGTTTGAATTAGTTTTCTTGAGGTTATTTAATCATTAAGCATTAAGTAATGATCAGGTAAAGTTCTTGACTGCATTAGTTTCTTGATTATTAAGAATGATGCAAGGCTGATAAATCTAGTTGTTAGAAAGTGAAAAGCAAGTCTATTCAAATTTTTACGAGTAAACATATGTATACCGTTTGAGCTATAAAAGTTCATATTAAGTAAATTTGCTAATTTAGCAAGAGTTTTTGCTTGAAAAAAGCTAATATGCTGGCCTGTTTTAAATGCATAATACCACCAGCTGATTGGTGGAGGTGAATCTCCGGAAAAAAGCTCAGTTGTGAAAATAATTGTTTCGGCAGAACTCATTGCAATTGTTTCCTTCATGAAAGTTAATGGATCAACCAAATGTTCCATTACTTCAATAGCTATGACAGCCTTACAACACCCTAGCTCACTAGTATATTCAAAACCGCGTGCAAATAAATTTTGGCAGTACTTATCATTCCAATAGCAATCAAAACCAATATCACGCATTAAGCGAGTTAGTATACCATATCCACCAGCAATATCTAGATACCTGCCTTCCCCTCTTTCATTAAAAAGCCAGTATAAAATTGATGCAACTTTAGGAAGTAAAGATAAATTACGGATCAGAATTCCTGTATCTGCTTTACTTATGGCTGATGAATATGCTTCACCTAACCAAAAGGGATCATCAGCTTTTAGATAGCCACATGTTTTACAGAAGTAATATTTAGCAAAATACTTATCTAATACTTGATGAGAAAAGCAAAACTCTAGGCTACTCCCACAAATAGGACATATTTTATTAAGCTGATAATATGTACTCATTTTTACAATTACTACTCCCTAAGAACTTGATTTAAAAAATAAAAAACGATAAAGTTTTTCCTTGAATAGCCTAGTTACACTCAATGGCGAGTGTATAAACTTACCACCAAAATGCTCATTGAAGGTATACTTATCTGCTTCTACATCAACAGCCACTTCACTTGGATGTTGAATCTCTCCTATTGGAAAAACGGGCAAGTTTGCATGAATATGACCTGCAGTCTTTGTATGAGTTGCATCAGAACCAAAACCAATATTACTTACAAGATTAACATTGGGTGTTGCCGTTAACCCGCCATGATACCAGACACAGGCCGTCCATTGATAGTCCCATGTATTAATCTCACTTGAATACACTCGATTAAAAATCTTACGCCAGTATTCCTCCTCAACAGAGTTAAAGTGAAGATTTTGCCACGCTGATGATTTGCTCCACGCCGGCCAAAATGAGATGTTTACGTCGTATTTAGACCATGCCCGTTTCCACGTAGCCCAACCCCAGCAGTGACTATATTTAGAGAAATAATAGCTAGCTTTTCCACGCCACTGCCCATCCTGAAAGTTGTTTCCCGTGATAACCCAAACCCGTTCGTCTTGTTTGTAGTATTCAAGCAATTCATCACAAAACCTAAAAAAGTCAGGATGGGGCAAACAGTCATCTTCTAGAATAATCCCCTTTTCTTCGTGCTCAAAAAACCAAGTAATAGCACTACTGACCGCTACCTTGCATCCTAGGTTCTTCTCTCTAAAAAGAGTTTTAACTTCACAAGGCCAATCTACTTGGGTTGCAATTCTTCTCACCTCAGCAACTTTTTCTGCTTCCCCTTCTCGATCTGCCCTAGGTCCATCAGCAGCCACATAGAGCCTTGGTGGCCGAACCTGACGAATCGCCTCAAAAACTCGTTGTGTCGTATGAGGACGATTGAAAATGAGAAAAAGAACTCCTTTACCTAGCTGATATTTCATAACGAATACTACCTTAAATATTTCGATCTTGTCTTAAAAAATGGTTCATAATGTATTAAATTAGATTGATAATAGTTATAGAATTGGAGCAAAATTTTGCTTTCATCTCTTTCAAGAAAATACACTAAAGCTAGTATTTATGTCAAGTGCTAGCTACAGTCTACAGTTCTTCACTATGGCACTGAGAGTTAAAATTTAAATACTTATGTTTAATTTGTAGGTACTACAGCGGTGAGGACTGACTAGAGTGAACCAAGGATTAACGAAAGAGAGCAGCGTACTTGTGACGGGGGGCACAGGGTCGTTTGGCCGTGCGTTTGTCAAGGAGGTGTTGCGGCAGTTCCCTGATATTCGACGTCTTGTCATTTTCAGCCGTGACGAGCTAAAGCAGTTCGAGATGGCTCAGGAGTTCCCCTACCAAAAGTATCCAGGTATCCGCTACTTCATTGGCGATGTTAGGGATCGCGATCGCCTGCGCCGTGCCCTCAATAGAGTGGATATTGTAGTTCATGCGGCTGCCCTGAAGCAAGTGCCGGCGGCTGAATATAATCCCATTGAGTTTATTCGCACCAATGTCATGGGGGCCGAAAACGTCATTCAAGCCTGCCTCGACACCGGTGTCAAGCAAGTCATTGCCCTCTCCACCGACAAGGCGGCTGCCCCCATCAACCTCTACGGGGCAACAAAGCTCTGTAGTGACAAACTCTTCATTGCTGCCAATAACTTTGCGGGTCGTGATCTGCGGTTCAGTGTGGTTCGCTACGGCAACGTTATGGGGTCACGGGGGTCAGTGATTCCTTTTTTCTTGAAAAAGCGCTGTGAGGGCTGCCTACCAATTACGGATCCAGCCATGACTCGCTTTAATATCTCCCTCCAAGAGGGGGTAGAAATGGTACTGTGGGCACTGCAGCACAGTTGGGGAGGCGAAATCTTTGTGCCGAAAATTCCCTCCTACCGCATTCTCGATGTTGCAGAGGCCATTTGCCCGGAATGTGAGCAACAGTTTGTGGGTATCCGTCCAGGGGAAAAGATCCACGAAGAGATGATTACCACTTCCGATTCTTACACCACGGTTGATTTAGGCCAGTACTATGCCATTTTGCCCATTCAAGGGCGCTTCACGCTAGAAGAGTACTGTGCCCAAACAGGGGCAACACGGGTTAAACCGGGCTTCAGCTATAATTCTGGCACCAACGATCGCTTCCTTAGTGTCGAGGAGCTGCGCACTCTGATTCGCCAACACGTTGACCCGAACTTTATCCCAGGCAGGGGCTAAATGGGCACAATTCCCTACGGTCGCCAAGACATTACGCCAGAGGATATTGCGGCTGTCGTTGACGTCCTGCAATCGGACTGGCTGACCCAAGGCCCCAAGGTTCCCGAGTTTGAAGCAGCACTGGCCAGTTGTTGTGGTGCACGGTATGCCGTTGTGGTTAGTAGTGCCACAGCAGCGCTTCACCTCGCCTGTATTGCAGCGGGGCTACAAGGGGGCGATCGCCTGTGGACCTCGCCGATTACCTTTGTTGCCTCGGCGAATTGTGGCCGCTACTGTGGTGCTACGGTGGATTTTGTTGATATTGACCCCCACACCTATAACCTGAGTGTTTCTGCCCTTGCCGACAAGCTAGCAATTGCCAAAAAGCAAGGGACGCTTCCCAAGGTTGTCATTCCTGTTCACCTCGCCGGACAATCCTGTGAGATGGCTGCCCTTGCTGAACTTGCACAGACCTATGGCTTTACCCTCATCGAAGATGCCTCCCATGCCCTTGGGGGTCACTACCGTGGCCGACCCATTGGCTGCTGTGAATTCTCGACGATGGCGGTTTTTAGCTTTCATCCCGTCAAGATTATCACCACGGGTGAGGGCGGTGCCATTCTCACCAATGATCCAGACCTCTACCAGCGCCTTATCCGTCTGCGCAGCCACGGGATTACCCGCGATCCCCAACACATGGTGAGCGACTCCCACGGCCCTTGGTATTACCAACAACTGGAACTGGGCTTTAACTACCGCATGAGTGACCTGCAAGCAGCTCTTGGCCTACAGCAACTGCAACGCCTCGATCAGTTTGTCGAGCGGCGGCGTTTTTTAGCCCAACGCTACCATCAATCTCTTGCGGATTTGCCCCTCACGCTCCCCTTTCAGCATCCTGATACCCGCTCCAGTTGGCATCTCTACATCATTCGCCTGAAGCGAGACCAAATTCAAGCTTCCCATCGCGAAGTCTTTGAAGCCCTTCGTTCCCTTGGAATTGGGGTGAATCTCCACTACATTCCTGTGCATACCCAACCCTACTATCAGCAATTGGGCTTTCAATGGGGAGACTTTCCCAACGCCGAGGCCTACTACCAAGAAGCGATTAGCTTGCCTCTGTACTATGGCCTGACCCTTGCCCAACAGGATCAAGTCATTCAGGCGCTCAAGCAAGTCTTGGCTTAAGACCGCAACGCCAACAGCCCCTCCCCTATGCGAAAGTAAGCCTGCATCAACCGCTCAAAGCGATCGCCCAAGTCCCGTTTTGACTCTGCTGGCGATCATCTCGCCCTAGGGGCTTTTAAGGTTTGAGGCCTCTTGCCTTCAAGAATTGTAGGAGGTCACTCCTTTGAATGTGATTGAGCACGAGTTCAGTGCGTTGAAGCGAGCATGGATGTATGCAGGGTCAAACAATTCTATTGATGAAGTGATTCGCAATTATTGTGCCGAATAGCGTCTCATTCTTTATTTGAATAGCTATAATTCTAACGAAGACCCAATTCACCCATGCCTAGTGATTAGACTATAAAGCATCAGGTGGCTTGAGGACAGTTTCATGGTGCAAGATGGGTTACGCTACTGGCCGCTGGGTATTGTTCTTCTTTTAGGGGTGGCTCTTGAACCGGTTAGAGCAGCAGAGATGTCCCTACCCCAAACGGGTGTAGCAGAGGAGGAGTTGATTGCTCTCATTAAAGAAGACCCCTTTGCCCAAGCTCGCCTGCCGCAATCTGAAGGCTCTGCTGTTGATCTATTGCCGCTGCCACCCCAGCCCCCCCCAGCAGTCGTTCCGCCTGTAGAATCCCCTGCTCCCCTACCCACGAGCACTGAGATCAAGGATGATTCAGCAGCCCCCTCTGTGGAACCTGCACCAAGAACGACTGACAATTCTTCAGAAGCTCCAACAACAGTGGAACTGACCGCAGAGCAAGCCGCACAGGAGGCGCGGTTAGCACTTCTACGGGAGGGCGATCGCCACTGGCAATTAGGAGACACCGTCACAGCCCAAACCTATTACCAAAAGGCTAAGGCTGACCTAGATTTGCCACCCCCCCGTGTCACCCCCCCCGCTGTACTGGAAATTAGTCAACTGCCCCCCGCTGCCCAAGTCTATTGGCGAGAAGTTCAAGGGGGTTCCCAACTCTACAGTGCCCAAGCCGTGCCCCTGCGGCTGTTGGTGGAGCAATTCCCAGAGTTTATCCCCGGCCAAGTGCGCTTCGCTGAGTTTCTAGCGCAGCAGGGTTCCCTCAAAGAGGCCTATGCCCATCTCGAAAAAGCCGCCAGCCTCTATCCTGATCAACCCGATATTCAACGTAGCCTCGTCACCCTCTACGATCGCCAGCAACAGTGGCTAGAAGCGGCTCTTGCCGCCCAACGTTTTGCCCTACTGAATCCTGACCACCCCGCCACACCCGAATTTCAGCAACTAGCCGCAGAGCGAATGCAACGGTTCCGTCGTCGCCTGCAGGGACAACTGCGCGAAGGCATGATTGTCGGCGCCCTCACTGGACTGGTGGGTGTGGCACTCACGGGCAATCCCTTACTATCCTTGGACTCGATTCAAATGATGGCCTTGATGATGCAGGGAGAATCTGCCCTAGGCCGTTCAGCAGCACAGCAAATTAGCCGCCAAGTCAAGCTCCTTGAGGATCCTGAGGTTCAAGCCTATGTCAATGAAGTGGGGCAACGCCTCGCCAAAGTGGCCGGTCGCAATGAGTTTGAGTATGAGTTTTTTGTGATAAAAGATAATGATCTCAATGCCTTTGCCCTGCCAGGAGGCAAGATTTTTATCAATTCCGGTGCAATTCTCAAAGCCAATACCGAGGCAGAACTTGCTGGCTTACTGGCTCACGAAATTGCCCACGCGGTGCTCTCCCACGGTTTTCGCTTGGTCACCCAAGGCACGGCCACTGCCAACTTGACGCGGTTATTACCTGCTGGTGGCTATGTGACAGGGATTCTCGTGACTAGCTATAGTCGAGAAATGGAGCGAGAGGCGGATATTTTGGGCACACGGATTCTGGCGAGGGCAGGCTATGCCGCTGATGGCCTACTTAACCTCATGCACACCCTCAAGAAGGAATACCGTCATCAGGAGCCACCGTTACCATGGTTTTCTACCCACCCGCCGACCAATGAGCGCATTCGCTATATCCGTGGTTTGATGCGCGATCGCGGGTACACCCCCTTTGCCTTTGAGGGGGTCGAACGCCATCAACAAATTCAAGCGCGCTTGCGTACCCTTGTGGATCCCCCCAATCCCAAAAAGTCCAAACGGGAAACTGCCAAGACGCCGCAATAGCTGAGTCCGCTTTGAATGTTCTGAATGTCTCGACATTGCTTTCAAACCCTTGAGTACGAACCCGCATTTCTCTCCCTAGGGGAAGAGTACTGGGACGAGGTACAGGCGGCAACCTTTCCGCAGCATATTCTGCGTTTTCGCAATGATGCCCTCTTACCCCTGATGGGTCTGAATCCCGCCAAGGTAACCGATGCTGACTTTATTGCGGCCTTTGGCCAGTTTCAGGGGCGTGAACCTTTTTTAGCGATGCGTTACCACGGCTACCAATTTGGGGAATACAATGCTCGCTTGGGGGATGGCCGAGGGTTTCTCTATGGTCAGTTTCGCGGTGTGGATGGTCAACTGTATGACCTTGGCACGAAAGGATCCGGCATCACACCCTATTCGCGGGGGGGAGATGGTCGGCTGACGCTCAAAGGCGGTGTCCGTGAGGTTTTGGCCAGTGAACTGCTGCATCGCTTGGGGGTGAGCACCTTTCGCAGTCTCAGTTTGGTGGAAACGGGAGAATCCCTCTGGCGGGGGGATGAGCCATCGCCGACGCGATCGAGTGTCTTAGTGCGCCTTGGCCGTTCCCATATTCGCTTTGGTACCTTTGAGCGGCTCCACTATCTGCGGCGACCGGACTTGATTCGACGGTTACTCGACCACGTCATTTACTACTACTACCCCCACTTGCTAGAGATCCCAGACCCCAAGGAACGGGATTGTACCTTTTATCGTGAGCTAGTGGCACGCACAGCGGATCTGGCGGCGCAGTGGTTGGTGGCGGGGTTTTGTCATGGGGTTTTGAACACCGATAATATGGCCATTACGGGCGAGAGCTTCGACTATGGTCCCTATGTCTTTTTGAAGCACTATGATTTGGGGTTTACAGCCGCCTACTTTGACTACTATGGCCGCTACGCCTACGGCAATCAACCAGCAATTTGTGCTTGGAATTTGGAGAAGCTGCAAATCCCTCTGTCTTCAGTAATGCCCCTTGAGGAAATGCAAGCTGCCCTAAAGACCTTTGGCGATCGCTGCCAAACCACCTACTTGAAACTCATGCTCAAACGCCTCGGTTGGGCAGACCTTCCTCTAGAAATTGGCCATCCCTTGGTGGCAGAAACCCAAGCTTTTCTCAGCCGCAGCACCATCAGTTATCCCCAATTCTTTGTCAGCCTACGGCAGGAATTCTCCCCTGAGTGGGCTGTAGATCCCAGTCATATCTTTCGTAACAGCTCAACCCTCACGCCAGCAGATCAGAAATTGCTAGAGGTTTGGAAAAGAACCTATTTTGAGCTACTTCAGCAAGCCAGCCCACGGCAGCGGGCGGCAATTCCCCAAACCCTACAGGCAGCCAATCCCCTTGTCATCCTCACTCGTTCCCAGATCGAACACATTTGGCAGGCCATTGATCAGGCGGATGATTGGTCACGATTTACTACAGCTCTTGAGTTGATGCAGGCATGAAGCGACTCCTTTGCCTGAGTAATGGCCACGGTGAGGATGCGATCGCTAGCTCGATTTTGCAGGCCTTGCGGCAGCGGTGTCCACACTTAGACCTAATGGCGTTGCCCTTGGTGGGCTTAGGGTCTGCCTATACGCGGCTGGGAATTCCTGTATTGCAGCCTAGAAAAATACTCCCCTCTGGGGGCTTTATCTACATGGATCTGCGACAGCTATGGCGAGATCTCAAGGCAGGTTTGCTGGGACTCTTGGGATCACAGATTCGCGCCATTCAAGCTTGGCAGCAATCGGGAGGACATCTGTTGGCGGTGGGGGATATTGTGCCCCTATTGCTGGCCTATGGCACAGGGGGAACCTATAGTTTTATCGGCACTGCTAAGTCTGACTACTACCTATATGACACGACGGGGCGTCCCTATCGTTGGGGCATGGGCTGGGCGGGGAGTGACTACCTGCCTTGGGAGCGATGGTTGTGGCGATCGCCCCGCTGTCGAGGCATTTTTGTCCGTGATGAGTTAACCGCTAAAGGGTTGCGGCAATTCGGTTACACGGTTCACTACTGTGGCAATCCCATGATGGACTTAGTGATGCCACCCCCTGAGCGATCGCCTTTTACGACTAGAACCATTGTGCTACTGCCGGGGTCTCGTGCCCCTGAGGCCTACCGCAATTGGCAACAGATCCTACGGGTACTGGCGCCCTATCCCGATCAGCCGCTGACCTGTCTTGCCGCTGTCAGTCCCAGCCTTGATTTACGGATGCTTGAGCAAAGCCTTGAGGGTTGGCAACCCATCGCCAGTGCATTACCCCAGACCAGCGCATGGCAGTTGGGTCAGCAACAACTGATTTTAAGTTCACATCACTTTCGTGAATTTCTGCATTGGGCAGAAGGGGGCATTGCCCTCGCCGGCACAGCCACAGAGCAGTGTGTGGGCTTAGGGAAACCCGTGATCACCTTTGCGGGTGCAGGCCCCCAGTTTACCCGTGAGTTTGCTAGTCGCCAAAAACGCCTTCTCGGAGACTCGATTTTCCTACTCGATGATCCTCAAGAGGCCATCCCGACCCTTTGGCAGATTTGGGAAGATGCGACTTTACTTGCGCGAATTGCCGCCAATGGCAAAGAACGCATGGGCGACCCCGGAGCGAGCGATCGCATTGCTGAGCAACTGTTAAAAATACTCGGCATTGAGTCCTGCTAAAAAAAAGACCCCCATCCGTAGATGGGAGCCAAGGAGGATTGAGTTTGGTTAGATGAAGTCAGTGACTCTAATCAAGGCTCGGCATCGAGAGTACGGGTTCAGACTCACGGTCAATCCCCTTCTCGAAACCAGCCGCCGCCGCACGGGCACGACCAGCATGCCACAGGTGACCCACTAGGAAGAAGAAGGCCAAGACAAAGTGGGACGTAGCCAGCCAAGAGCGGGGTGACACGAAGTTCACCGAGTTGATTTCGGTGGCCACACCACCCACGGAGTTCAAAGAACCCAGAGGGGCATGGGTCATGTACTCAGCGGCACGACGCTCTTGCCAAGGCTGAATGTCATTTTTGATCTTGTTGAGGTCAAGACCATTGGGACCGCGCAACGGCTCCAACCAAGGACCACGGAAATCCCAGAAGCGCATTGTTTCACCACCGAAGATGATTTCACCCGTAGGAGAGCGCATCAGGTATTTACCAAGACCAGTGGGGCCTTGAGCCGAACCGACGTTCGCACCCAATTTTTGGTCACGGATCAAGAACGTCATTGCCTGAGCCTGAGAGGCCTCTGGACCCGTAGGACCATAGAATTCACTGGGATAGACCGTGTTGTTGAACCAGACAAAGCAGGTGGCAATGAAGCCCATCATGGACAGGGCGCCCAAGCTATAGGACAGATAGGCTTCCCCAGACCAGATAAAGGCACGGCGTGCCCAACCAAAGGGCGTCGTCAGAATGTGCCAGATACCACCAGCAATGCAGATCAAACCGATCCAAATGTGACCACCGACAACGTCCTCAAGGTTGTTGACGCTGACGATCCAGCCCTCACCGCCAAAGGGAGACTTCAGCAGGTAGCCAAAGATCACCGTGGGGTCAAGGGTGGGGTTGGTAATGACGCGGACATCGCCACCGCCGGGTGCCCAAGTGTCATAGAGGCCACCAAAGAACATGGCTTTGGCCACCAACAGCAGGGCACCAATACCGAGAACGATCAGGTGGAAACCGAGGATCGTCGTCATTTTGTTTTTATCTTTCCAGTCGTAGCCAAAGAAGGAGGAGTATTCCTCAAGGGTTTCAGGGCCACGAATGGCATGGTAAACCCCACCAAAGCCGAGAACAGCAGAGGAAATCAGGTGCACCACCCCGACCACAAAGAAGGGGAAGGTGTCCACGACTTCACCCCCAGGGCCAACGCCCCAACCAAGGGTGGCAATGTGGGGAATGAGGATCAGCCCTTGCTCGTACATTGGCTTCTCAGGAATGAAGTGAGCCAACTCGAACAGGGTCATGGCACCGGCCCAGAAAACGATCAGGCCAGCGTGGGCGACGTGAGCACCCAAGAGTTTGCCGGAGAGATTAATCAGACGAGCATTACCGGCCCACCACGCGAAACCGGAGGATTCTTGGTCGCGATTGGTGGCAAAAATCGAGTTACTAGAGAGCGTTACCACGGGGGAGTACCTCTTCTGGGAAGACAAAGTTTTCATGGGGTTGGTCTTGGGGCGCCATCCAAGCGCGAATGCCCTCGTTCAAGAGCAGGTTCTTGGTGTAGAAGGTC
>NZ_JAVKVB010000003.1:0-120255 GCF_031460975.1 Thermosynechococcus sp. HY213
GCAGGGAAACAGCAGGATGCCTGACCAGCCGACAAAGACAAATCTGTCACGCTTGAGCCAGTCGTCGAGGATGTCAAACCATCCCCGTTCTGCTGGCGCTCGTCCAATTGCGATCGTCATGGAATTAAATCCTCTTGCAGATATAGATGCCAGATTTAGAACCTTACAGTTGCTGGTAGGGCGTGATCGGCTCTCTAAAACTTAGGAGCGATCGCTCCAGCATCCTGTTAATTTGGCTTCATAAATTAAGAAACCCATCCCTCGCTAACGCTTGAGCTAGTAGGTGGTTTTACCTAGTTGCTGTTGGCGTTCACCAAGGGTAGGTTAAGCTTCCCATCAGCATTTGCTGCGGGAGAACTATATTAACGTGATAGCGGAATTCTTACGAAATATCAAGGTGATTGTTGCCTAGCTTCTCAGCTTTCTCATTTTTGAGCAGGGGTGGCAATCTGGCAAGAGAGCAGGAAATTCAGGCCTCAACTGGCAGAGAACGTCAGCAAGAAATGTTAACTTTTGTAACACTGCTGCCAGCGGTTGCTGCCATAAAAGTCTTGGGCGATCGCCCACCCGCCAGAAACAGAGGGATAGCTGTCTTGATAAGATAGGAGACGTGCAGGATAGTCTTTGCCAACAACCGAGAAAAGGAGGCCCGCCATGGCGACCGAACGACGGGTGGCACGGGTAGCAGAATTAATCAAACGGGAAGTGAGCCAGTTGTTAATGTATGAAATCCGCGATGAGCGCGTGGGGGCGGGCATGGTCAGTGTCACCGATGTGGAAGTTTCCGGTGATTTGCAGCACGCCAAGATCTTCGTCAGTATCTACAGCACCGATGAGGTACGGCGCTCAACCATGGCCGGCTTGAAAGCGGCTTCAGGCTTTGTGCGACGGGAATTGGGGCAGCGCATTCGCCTGCGGCGGACACCGGAGGTCGTCTTTATTGAGGATCGATCGCTGGAACGGGGCAGTCGCGTTCTTTCGCTACTGAATCAAATTGGGCAACAGCAGAGTGCTGCAGAGACTCCTGAAACAGCGTCTTAGGTGCGGCTTGGTCTTGCGGGAACCGATGCAGTAAGGTAGTGCCTCGGCGGTAGGGAGGAGCTTTTGCTGCGCTGGGGAGGTGCCAGTAGGGTTTTCAGGATCACAAAGGCCGCAATGCCAATTAAGAAGTAACCAAAGCCCTGCTGAAGTCGCTTGGCAGAAATGCCGTGACTGAGATAGCTACCGATAACAGAACCGCTAGCGGCGGCTAAGGTGAGGGTCAGGGTTAAGTGGGGATCCAAGCTAACCGTGCCCAGATAGCCCCAAACCGCAGCCACGGAATTGGCGGTGATAATCAGCAGTGAGGTGCCGATCGCCTGCCGCATTGGAATTTTGCCCAATAAAACAAGGGCAGGCACAATGGCAAAGCCCCCACCAACCCCCACCAACCCCGTCAGAATACCCACACCAATGCCTTCGGTGGGTAGCCACAGCCAACAGTACTTACAGACTGGAGGAGCATAGAGCTGGCTCTCAAGGGAACGTTCCGGCGGGGTGAGTTCAGGGGCAGGGGGACGCTGTTGCCGCCGAATCATTAAAATAGCCGCC
This sequence comes from Thermosynechococcus sp. HY213, assembly GCF_031460975.1. Lineage (NCBI taxonomy): Bacteria > Bacillati > Cyanobacteriota > Cyanophyceae > Acaryochloridales > Thermosynechococcaceae > Thermosynechococcus > Thermosynechococcus sp. HY213. The sequence goes on from NZ_JAVKVB010000003.1 coordinate 1,591, forward strand.
ACCATCATGGCAACGGCAAAAAGTAAGAGTTGCACCGTATCGGTAATCCAAGGCAAGGCTGCCAGTCGCGCCCCGAGATAGGCACCCATCATGGTTGCCGAACCAAAAATCAGTGCCAGACGCAAATTAACGTAGCCGCGCCGCCACTGGGGAATGACTGCCAGTAAACTGACGCTGCCGACAATCACAAGCGTCATCGGGATCGCGACCTTGGTTTCAATGCCCATGACATAGACCAGCACTGGCAGGGCAAGGACAGAACCGCCGCCCCCCAATAGACCCAGACTCAAGCCGATGGCGATCGCCAGCCCATGCCCTATCCAGTAGCTCAGCATGGGTTATTTCACCTGTGGGCGATTGAAGGGCAGCAGTGCCAAAACCCGCGCTAGGGCACAGGTACCGGTGACACCGGCAAAGACCAAACCGGCACCGACAAAGCCCGACAGGAAGAAGAATCCCGGATTGACGGTAAAGCCCAAGATCACTCCCGTGAGAATCAGACTGCCGGCCACAATTTGCACCTGCCGCATCAGGCTGATGGGCGCACTAACCGCACCCGTGATCGGATAGCCCCCCTGTTTCCAGCGTTGAATGCCCCCTTCAAGGTTTTTCAGATTTGCGAACCCCCGACTGGCAAGGATTTCGCAGGCCATGCGCGATCGCCGGCCAGATTCACAGTAGAGCACCACCGGGGTGTCAGAATTACAGGCGGGTTCAAGTTCCTTCACATTGGCCAAAGGACAGAGCAGCGCTCCCGGAATGTGGGCATTGTTGTATTCGCTTGGCTCCCGCACATCAATGAGCAGTACCTGCTGGCGTTGCAGGGCATCGTGCAGTTCAGCCGCAGAAATGAGGGGAGACTCAGTCGTTGCTGTGGTCATCGTCGTTGGTTCTCCAGTGGTTACTCAGGGTTGGCTAGACAGGGGCGATCAGGGGTCAAAGGACTAGACGGCGGCGGCAACCATGCCACACTGTTGGTTAGCGGGCACCGCTTCCATAATTTTCTTGGGATCCGGCAGGTTCAGGTTGGCCATGAACTCAATGAACTGCTGGCGATCGCGACCGACAAAGCGGGGATTAAAGCGTTTTTCTTCACCAATGGTGGAAACGGTGTGACCGCGATAGTCATGGCCGGGATAGACCAATGTGGTGTCTGGGAGCGTAAAGAGCCGCTGTGTTACCGCATCGTACATTGCGCCTGCATCGCCACTTTGGAAATCAGTGCGCCCACAGCCACGGATAAACAGGGAATCCCCCGTCAGCAGGTGGGTACCATTCACGAGGAAGGCCATGTGGCTATCGGTGTGCCCCAAGGTGGCGATCGCCTGAATCGGAATGCTACCGACGTGAATCACTTCACCGTCTTTAATATAGCCATCGGCGCAGTCCACATGGGCATTTTCGGGCACAAGGGTTTTGCAGCCTGTGCGTTCGCGGACTTTGCCCGCCCCGGTAATGTGGTCGGCGTGGACATGGGTTTCGAGGCAGTAGCGCAGTTTCAACCCCAATTGCTCAATTAACTGCACATCCCGATCCACCTGTTCAAGGACGCTATCCACCAAGGCGGCCTCACCCGTGGCTTCATCGGCAATCAGGTAAGAATAGGTCCAAGTGTCGTAGTCAAAAAGTTGGCGAAACAGCATAACGGACTCCTTTATGGGGTAAAGCGTGAGGGGAATCGTGCAGACTTAAAACGGTGACGACTTTAGCCTAGTCAATCTAAATATAATTTTATAACTATCTAGTAAATAAATGTCAAATGCCCCCTAGTCCCATTCCTGAGGCAACAGACCCATTTACGATAGGAGAAGGCGGTTTAGAGCACTGGGGATGTCCACACTACAGCAAATTACCCCTTGGCAGCGGGTCACAGAGGAGCTAGCAGCCATTGTCGGCAAGGGGAGCGTCATCAGTGATGCAGCAAAAGCCCTTGTGTATGAGTGCGATGGGCTATCCATGTATCGGCAACGACCCAAACTGGTCGTGCTACCGCAAACCACTGCCCAAGTCTCTGCCATCCTCAAGGTGTGCGATCGCTACCGTATTCCCTTTGTTGCCCGCGGTTCAGGGACGGGGCTATCGGGGGGAGCCTTACCCCACACCGAGGGGATTCTCGTCGTCACCTCCCGCATGAACCAGATTCTAGAGATTGATCTGGCCAACCAGCAGGTGGTTGTGCAGCCAGGGGTAATCAATGCTTGGGTAACGCAAGCCGTTGCCGATCAGGGCTTTTACTATGCCCCGGATCCCTCCAGTCAAATTATTTGTTCCATTGGCGGCAATGTCGCTGAAAACTCTGGGGGCGTCCACTGCCTGAAGTATGGCGTGACCACGAATCATGTGCTGGGACTGACGGTGGTGTTGCCCAATGGTGAGATTGTTGAACTGGGGGGTGCGGCCCCAGAAATGCCCGGCTACGATCTCATGGGTGTCTTTGTTGGCTCCGAAGGGACGCTGGGAATTGCCACAGAAATTCGGCTGCGGATTCTCAAACAGGCGGAGGCGATCGCCGTGCTATTGGCGGACTTCACCACGATTGAAGCAGCGGGAGAAACGGTTTCCGCGATTATTCGGGCGGGGATTATTCCCGCTGGCATGGAAATCATGGACAACCTCAGTATCAATGCCGTTGAGGATGTGGTGGCCACCAATTGCTACCCCCGCGATGCTGGCGCCGTACTCCTAGTGGAAGTGGATGGCCTAGATGCCGAAGTGCCCATTTTGCAGGAGCGCGTCACACGCATTTGCTATGAACAGGGAGCACGCCATGTAACGGTTGCTACAGAAGCTGAAGATCGCCTCCGCCTTTGGAAGGGTCGCAAAGCGGCTTTTGCGGCTGCGGGTCGCCTCAGTCCTAATTATTTTGTCCAAGATGGGGTGATTCCTCGCAGTCAACTGGCCACCGTCCTCAAGGAAATTGAACAACTGAGTCAGCGCAGTGGCTATCGCATTGCCAATGTTTTCCACGCTGGGGATGGCAATCTGCATCCCTTGATTCTCTACGATCAGGCAGTGCCGGGCGCCCTTGCCGAGGTGGAGGCTCTAGGCGGTGAAATCCTCAAGCTCTGTGTGCGCTTGGGGGGCAGCATTTCCGGTGAACACGGGATTGGTAGCGATAAGGCCTGTTTCATGGGTGAGATGTTTAGCCCAGTAGATTTAGAAACGATGCAGCAGGTGCGCTCCGCTTTTGATCCCAAACGCCTTGCCAACCCCGAAAAGGTGTTTCCCACACCCCGAACCTGTGGCGAAGCCGCCCATCAACTTCAAGATTTTGCCGGTATTGAGGCCTTTTAGCAAAATGAGTGCAAAAATTCCAGTCACGATTATCACGGGTTTTCTAGGGAGCGGTAAAACCACCCTAATTCGGCAGTTGCTTCAGAATGCAGCGGGCAGGCGCATTGCCGTGATTGTGAATGAATTTGGTGATGTCGGTATTGATGGCGAACTTTTGCAGTCCTGTTGCGATCGCACAGCGGGCATCTGGGAACTCACCAATGGGTGCCTCTGTTGCACAGTGCAGGAGGAATTTTTGCCCACCATGCAAACCCTCTTGGCACGACGGCAGGAGATTGATCACATTGTCATTGAAACCTCTGGACTCGCCTTACCCAAGCCGCTCGTGATGGCTTTTCGTTGGCCGCAGGTGCGCCATGCCGCAACCGTCGATGGGGTGGTGACAGTGGTAGATGGCGTTGCCTTGGCAGCCGGTCAAGTGAGTGCTGATCTGGAGGCGCTCTTTGCCCAAAAGGCAGCCGATCCTAGCTTGGAGCATGAGGACACCCCCCTTGAGGAACTCTTTAACGATCAACTGGCCTGTGCCGACTTGGTCATCCTCAGCAAGGCGGATCAACTGACTCCCGATCAGGTAGAGCTGCTCATCGCTGAACTGCGCACTCAATTGCCCCCACGGATTAAGCTGCTGGCGGCTCACCAAGGACAGGTGCCGGCGGATCTGCTGCTGGGATTTAATGCAGCGGTGGAGGAGAATTTGGGGCAGCGACCCAGCCATCATGACTTTGAGGAGGAGCATGACCACGACGCGGAGATTCAAGCGGTTTGTTTAGAGCTAGGGGCTTGGGATCTGCAACGCCTACGTCAATCCCTCGAGCGCTTGCTGCAAATACCTAACATTTACCGCGTTAAGGGCTTTGCGGCCATTGAGGGCAAGCCGATGCGTCTGGTGGTGCAAGGGGTGGGTCAACGGTTAGACTTGTTTTACGATCGCCCGTGGCAAGCGGCAGAGTCACGCCAAACTCGTCTAGTGGTGATCGGTCGTCAGTTGGATCCACAGGAGTTGCTGTCCCATTTTGGCTAGGAGGCTATGGCCAGCCTTGAGGATGTCATTGACCGCCAACTGCACCAACTATTGGGTAGCAGGGCAACGTGGTTCATTGATATCGGCGATCGCCACCTCAGCATCTGGGTTGAATCGACAACTTTAGAGCCAACAGATTTAGATCGCCTATCTAGGTGGGGCAAGACCCTTTGGCAGCAGTGGCAGCGGGGCAGTCTCCAACTCTTTGCGGCAGAACCCCATCAGCCCTTTCCCTATTGGTGGAAATCTTGGTCTGTTGCCTCAGCCACACCGCAGGCCACTCAAATAGGTGAAACGACTGCGGGCGATCGCTTTATTATCTGCGGCCTTGGCAGTTTAGGGCAATTTTGTATCCAAAGTCTGCGCCGCTTTGCCGGTGAGCATTTGGCTCTAGAGATTCGTGCCATTGAACGCCACGCCAACATTGAGTGGGAAATTCCGCAGTTGACGGAGTTGCTCAGTGAACCTGTGATCATCGGTGATTGCCGGCAGGAGGCGGTTCTGAAAGTGGCTGGGATTGATCGCTGTCGTACCTTACTGGCGGTGACCAGTGATGAGGCCACCAATATTGCGACAGCGATTGTGGCTCGGCGCTTAAATCCCGATGTCCATCTTGTGGTGCGCTCTAGTCGCGATAATCTCAACGCCCTTCTAGAGAAAAAACTGGGGAGCTTTGTGGCGCTCAATCCCACGGAACTACCAGCTCCTGCCTTCGCCCTTGCAGCCCTTGAGGAAAATATCCTTGCTGCGTTTACGATTGAGGGTCAGCAGTTTCGGGTGTTGCAACAAACGATTACCGCTGAGAGTCCCCTCGTGGGTACGCCTGCCCACCGCTGGCAGCGCCGTCACCAACGCCTCATTAGTGTGCGCTCGTGCCATGCCCAATCCTCAATCTTCCAGCCAACGCGCCCCCACCGCCTCTTTAACCATTGGCCGCCGGATTTGTGCTTTGCGGTGGGCGATCGCCCGATTTGGATTGAACGGGTAGAAGTGGTGAAATCCTTGCCCATCCCTGACCCCAATCCCATCCAGCGCCTCATTCAGCAGGTGCGCCAACTGCCTGAGCAGGTAGAACAATTCTGGCAGTGGATCCATGGCGATCGCTCTCGTGAGTTGATCTTCAATGGCCTTTGGATGGGCAGTGGTCTGTGGCTTGTGACCGCGATCTTGCTGCGCTACAACGTCCCCGAACTCACATGGCAAAAAGCCTTTGCTGCCGGGTTTATTCTCCTTTTGGGGGGCTTTGGCGATGTTTTTGGCGGGCTAGAAAACGATCCGATTCCCCCTTGGCTGCTGGTGGTCTGTATTTTGGTGGCGATCGTCAGCCTCCTCTTTATTGTCGGTGTCTTGGGACTTTTGGCGGAAAAGCTGCTGCAAGCGCGGTTTGACTTTCTCAAGAAACGTCCCCCCCTGCCCACGGCGGATCACGTGATTGTTGTTGGCTTAGATCGCATTGGTCAACAGGTGGTGCAAATCCTACGTGCCTTCCGTCAACCCCTTGTGCTACTGGTGGACAACCCAGAGCAAACTCAGCTTTTTGAAGACCTGCCCATGCTCCTTGGCAACATTCCAGAAAAGCTCCCCCAAGCCCATTTGGAGACCGCCAAAAGTGTGGTTCTCACCACTGCCGATGAAATGTTGAACCTAGAGGCAGCCCTCATTGCTCGTCAAGCCACGGAGCAGCGGGAATCCCCCATTGGGTTGGTCATTGGCATCTATGATCCCAGCCTCACTAATGATCTGCGGGATCTCCTACCGCGTGCCCGCCCCCTCTGTGCCTATGCCCTTGCTGCTGAGGCCTTTGCCGGTGCCGCCTTTGGCGAAACAATGTTGGGTCTGTTTCAAATTGACCAGCAGACGGTACTGATTGCCGATTACACCGTTACTGCCGGCGACACCCTTGAGGGCAAGTTGATTGGTGAGGTGGCCTATGGTTATGCAGTCATCCCCATTTTCTACAATCGCCATGAGCAGTTTCTCGGCGGTGAGATCAGTCATCAGTTTTTGCCCAGTGATACGCTGCAACTCACGGTGGGCGATCGCCTGATTGTTTTAGCAACCATTGATGGCCTACGGCGCATTGAACAGGGCAAAATGGCGCCCCGCCGTCTCTGGCGGCTTTGGGTCGGTCATCCTCGCAACGCGGAAGCTGCCCTAGAAATTGGCAATCTGATCACCAAGATTACGGGTCTGCCCCTGCCGCGATCGCGCACCTTTATCCAGCAACTGCCTGCGACACTGACTCTTGGACTTTATGAACCCCAAGCCTTTCGCCTCGGTCAACAACTGCAAGCCCTCGCCCCCGTGCGCCTCTTTCCCTTAGTGGATCAGGAAACTGCGTAGGTGAAAATCGGCTTCACCTTTTCACCCCAACCGATGCCATGGGGGAGGGCTCATGCGTTTGTTGTGTTGGTTAGGACACTATGCGCCGTCAGCCCCTCTATCTTGAAGGCACAACCATTGGCACAGCGGCGTTAATGCCACACCGTAGGTTCTAGTTTCTGAGCCTCTTATTGATACGGGATGATCGTTGCCCTTAGCTTTTGTAGTATCTTTGGGAATTCTAGCCCTCAGGCTAAGATATTGATTAACAATCGTCAATTAATCTAAGTTGTTCCCATGAGTGGTAACCGTCAGCACCATCTACTCAACATTGAGGACGAAACGGGTAAGCGCACGATCCCTTTGGAGGCGGCAACCTACTCCATTGGCCGCGATGTCACCAATGCGATCGTGATTCATGGTCACGGTGTCTCACGGCAACACGCGCTGCTGCTGCGGATTCCCTCACCAAATGGCTATCGCTACCGCGTCGTGGATGGCAATGCTGATGGTAAGCCCAGTGCCAACGGTATCCTAGTGAATGGCCAGCGGGTGCAAAGTCATGAGCTAAAAGATGGAGATGAGATTAACTTTGGCGGTTCCGTTAAGGCGCACTATGCTACTGTGTCCATGGGGGAGGCGGAGTTTATTAAGTATTTGAAGAGCGTTAACTATCACAGCATTAAGGCCGTGCCCATGACCTCAACGATTACCCAAGCTGAGGAAGGTGCAGACGATAAAAAATCAGAAGAAGAAACAGAATTTAATGCCACGCCCCCATCGCTGCCAGCCAATGCTACCCCAGCGTCAGCACCCGCCCCTAAATCCTCTCCCCCTTGGTTACTGATTGTTGGCGGCATCGTCGTTGTTCTTTTGATCGCGGGAATTGGCGTTGTGATCATGAATCGACCACCTGCCCCCCAACCGGAAACTCCCACGCAAATGCAGTGATGGCCTATTCCCAAAACTTAGCTCCTGCCCTAAACTCAATCTGGCAGCCGCAACCAACGGCGGATGGCTCTTTTACGTTTTTTTCGCCAGAATTTCAGGAAACGTTCCATAGCCTTGGGGGAGCGCGTCAAGAAGCCTTTGAAAAGTTCGCGATCGCCACCGATTTGCCCCGCAAAGCCCAAGCGTCTCATCTGCGCCTTTTGGACATCTGCTATGGTTTGGGCTACAACACCGCCGCTGCGTTAGAGGTGATTTGGCAGCACAATCCCACCTGTCAAGTTACAGTTATTGGCTTAGAACTGGATCTGGGCGTTCCCCAAGCAGCCTTAGCAGTCATGCCCCCTTGGCCAGCATCGGTTCAAACGATTCTTGAAGGACTCGCTCAGCAACAGCAGGTGAGCACCCCCCACTGTGAGGCACAGCTTTTAATTGGGGATGCTCGCCAAACCATTCAAGACCTTGTTCGCCAAGGATTCCAAGCAGATGCCATTTTTCTTGATCCCTTTTCACCCCAGCGCTGTCCGCAACTCTGGACGGTAGAATTTTTACGTCTAGTGGCTCAGTGTTTGGCACCTGAGGGGCATTTGGCCACCTATTGTCGTGCTGCTGCCGTTCGTGCCGCTTTGCAGGCGGCGGGTTTACACCTTGGAACGCTACCACTTGTTGCCCCCCAGCACCGCCATGAATGGGCACAGGGCACCGTAGCTCGCTGGCAAGCCGATCAGCTTATTCCGCTGTCGCTGATGGAGCAGGAACATTTGCAAACCCGTGCGGGTATTCCCTACCGCGATCCGCACCTGCGGGATAGTGCGGAGATGATTCGATCGCGCCGCCAAGCGGAGCAACAAACCGCTAACCGTGAATCCACCAGTCGTTGGCGACACCGCTGGGGCATTACTTAGGGCGGGTATAGGCCACCTTGAGACTCCACAGCAGCAACCCCAAGGTCATCACAGAAATCAGCGCCCCCCACAGCCAATAGGGGAGCCAGAGGTACCGTTGGAGAAGCCCTGTATCGGAAAGCTGCCCCCCCGGCATGGCATAGGTAAAGAGGTAGTCCACCTGCTGAAATGTGCTAATACAGGCTTGCACCCCAAGGAATTGAATCGAAATCCCCTTGAGCCAGCGATTGCCGCGATAGGCCACCAGCAGAATGGCAATCCCCACCAATGTCATGAAGACAATGCCAAAGAGCGATCGCACCCACAGCAGCACTGAGGCGAGAATAATGATTCCTAGGGCTTTGAGGCAAATATCTGTGGCGCGATGAGAGCGGCTCGACAAAATAAAGACACTGCCAGCGATCGCGGGTCCTAGAGGTCCGCCAATGGCGACTAAGCCATGTCCCAAATTGCCCAGCAGCACCTCGCCCCCATAGCGCGCAAATCCTGAACCACTGGGATAGATGACTAATTCGCGAAAGTAGCCCCCCAACAGAATCGCCGTGAGGCCATGCCCCATCTCGTGGAACCATGTGGCCAAGATTGTAAAGGGATACAGCAGATAGTTCCCCAAGGGAATCTGCCAAAGAAGAATCGTGACAAGGGCGGCGATCGCTAGCAGCAGTGCCGAACGAGGTTTCTCAGGGTCTGAAATATCCAGCGGCGTGGATTTGGGGTCTGGACGATAGCCAAACATACGCTCCCCAGCATGGATTACCGCTTCGGTGCCAAAAACATGATCATATTGCGCCCCTCTTGCTTGGGTGCCTGCTGCACTTCGGCCACCGCTTGCAGGTCATTGGCCATACGGTTGAGGAGTTCTTCGGCTAGGTGGGCGTGTTGAATTTCCCGCCCGCGAAAGGTCACAGTGGCCTTCACCTTGTCTCCAGCCTTAAGGAAACGCTCGGCGCGGTTGATGCAAACGTTGTAATCGTGTTCTTCGATTTTGTAGCGCATCTTCACCTCTTTGACATCGGAGGTGTGCTGCTTTTTGCGGGCTTCCCGCGCCTTCTTTTCCTGCTCAAAGCGAAACTTGCCGTAGTCAATAATTTTGCAAACGGGTGGATCTGCCTTGTCACTGACGAGAACAAGGTCAAGTTCCTTTTCACGGGCGATCGCGATCGCCTCTTGAGACGACATAATCCCCAATTGGGAACCATCACTATCCACCACCCGCACCCGAGGAAAACGGATGCGCTCATTAATCATGGGTTGTTCTTGCTGTGTTTTCTTGGTAAGAGCCACTGGTACCTGTACTGTCGTTGATAAAGGTTGGTGCAAGGACTGTCCTAGGCTCTAAGGTGAGCCAGCAATGACCCCCTGCCCCTTGCTCTACATCTTAGCGGAGGATTGCCAATAGGAGCTATTCTCGATTTCGCCTAGATACACAGAAACTAATTATTAAAGCAGCACTCGCCATAGGGGCCTCTAGGCTAGACTGAGGATGTTTATTGCCCACTCTGGGTGACATTGTAAGGTCTGAGGTATGGTGCAACGGCAACTGTTCACGTCAGCTCTCCTAGGCAGTCTTTGCTTCCTTGCTACCGCCTGTGGCCAACCAAAGGCAACGGCTCCCCCACCAGCGGCACGGGTGAAACTTGCGGCGGTTCAAACGGAAACCCTTTCGCAAACCGCTGTTTACAATGCCTCTTTGCAATCCCGTGAGTCGATCACGCTACAACCCCAAGTTTCGGGTCGAATCGCCCAAATCAATGTTCAAAACGGCCAGTTTGTCACTCAAGGCCAGCCCCTCATTCTTATTGACCCCTCAGAACAGCAAGCCGTTGTGGCCAGCAATTTAGCCGCAATTCAATCTGCCCAAGCCAATGTAGAGAATGCCCGCTCGATCCTCCGCGCCCTTGAAGCCCAGCGCCGCTCCAATCTGGCCACCGTAGAGTTCAATCGGATTCAAGCGCAACGCTATACAGCACTCTTTGAAGAAGGGGCTGTTTCCAAAGAACAAGCGCAATCCTTCATCACCAGCTTTCGCACTGCCCAAGCAGCACTCCAACAAACCGAGGCGGATATTCGTGCCCAACAGGCTACCATTGCCCAGTTAGAAAAAGCTCTCTTGGCTGCCCAAGCCAATGCCCAGCAGCAGGCCGTTGTCCTGAATTGGTTTCAGGTGCGTGCTCCCTTTAGTGGTGTTGTCGGCAATATTCCCCCCAAAGTGGGCGATTTTGTAACGCCCCAAACCGACCTCCTTACCCTGACCTCAAATCAACCCCTAGAAGTCTATATCCAAGTGCCCATTGAGCAAATCCCCCGCATTCGGATGGGGACGCCGGTGGAATTAATAGACATGAATGGCAATGCCGTCGGTACGAGTTCTGTCTTTTTCATTGCCCCCAATACCACAAACAATACCCAAACCATTTTAGTGAAAGCGCTCTACGACAATACGCGGAATAATCTCCGTGCCGATCAACAAATTCAAGCCCGCATTATTCTCGATCAGCAACCGGGGATTTTGGTGCCGACCACGGCGGTATCCAATCTTGCCGGGCAAAACTTTGTCTTTGTGGCCGAAAAAGACGCCGAGGGCAAAATGATTGCCAAACAAAAGCCCATTCAAGTGGGGGCAATCCAAGGAAATAGATATCAAGTTTTTGAAGGCCTCAAACCGGGAGAGCAAATTGTTGTCTCGGGAATTCAGCGCTTGCGCGATGGTGTGCCCATTACTCCTGAGTCCTAAAAGAGCATGATTAGCGATTTTTTTATTAAGCGCCCGGTTTTTGCCACGGTTTGTTCTCTGCTGATTATTTTGGTGGGGACGATCGCGCTGCCAACGCTGCCCATTGAGTATTACCCTAACGTTACACCGCCAACAATTCAGGTGTCTGCCAACTATGCAGGTGCCAACGCTGAAACCGTTGAAACGAATGTCACCACGATCTTAGAAACGCAAATTAATGGCGTGGAGGGGATGGATTACATTGACTCCACCAGTGACAGCTTTGGCAACAGCAATATCACGATCACCTTCACTGAGGGCTATGACCAAAACATTGCAGCGGTGGATGTGAATAACTTAGTGGCATCAGTCACCTCCCAACTGCCACCAGAGGTCATCAACACTGGGGTAAATGTCAGCAAATCCACAAATCAGATTGTTTTGGCCTTAGCCCTATACCCAGAGGAGGGATACAACTACGACGCCACATTCATTAGTAACTACGCGACCCTCTACGTGGTGCAACCCCTGCAACGTCTGAACGGGGTAGGGCAGGTTCAGGTCTTTGGTCAACGCACCTATGCCATGCGGATTTGGCTTGATCCCAATCGCTTAGCCAGTCGCGGTCTGACGGCTCAGGATGTGGTGCGTGCCCTCTCCGATCAAAATGTCCAGGTGGGAGCCGGGATTATTGGTGCCCCCCCAGCACCAGAGGGACAGGAGTTTCAAATTTCCATTCAAGCCCAAAGTCGCTTGGCCTCAGAAGAAGAGTTTGCCGACATTATTATTCAGCGCGGCGACGATGGTTCTGTGATTCGCATTCGCGATGTCGGTCGCACCGAGCTAGGAGCACAAAACTACAACACCAACTTTCAGTTTGATGGCCGTGACGCCGTTGGGATTGGTATCTATCAACTCAGTGGTGCTAATGCCCTCGACATTGCCCGCGCTGTCGAAGCGGAGATGGCTGTTTTAGCTGAGAAATTTCCCCCCGGTCTGAAGTGGAGCGTGGGATTTAGCACCACGGATGCGGTACAGGAATCAATCAAAGAGGTGGTCATTACACTCATTGTGGCCATCATCCTTGTCATTGCCGTGATCTTTTTGTTCTTGCAGGATTGGCGTGCCACGATCATTCCCTCGATCACGATTCCCGTTTCCTTGGTGGGCACCTTTGCCTTTATGAAGGCTTTTGACTTCTCAATCAATAGCTTGACCATGTTTGGTCTGGTGTTGGCCACGGGGCTGGTGGTGGATGATGCCATTGTGGTCGTGGAAAATGTCACCCGTCTCATGGAAGACGAGGGCATGACCCCCCAAGAAGCTGCCAGTCGCTCGATGGAAGAGGTGACAGGGGCACTGATTGCCACCTCGTTGGTAATGATGGCGGTCTTTATCCCTGTGGCCTTTTTTCCGGGGGTCACTGGGCGGCTCTATCAGCAGTTTGCTTTGACGATTGTTTTTGCGATCGCCCTTTCTACGTTTAATGCTTTAACCCTCTCTCCCCCTTTGTGCGCCCTGCTCCTGCGGCGGGAACGCCCCCCGATGGCGAACTTTATTTTGTTTCGCTGGATTAACCGCTTTCTCGATACAATGCGGCGGGGCTATGAACGCAACCTGACTGTGGTCGTGCGCCTAAAATACTGGGTGCTGGCAGGCTTTGTGGCACTGCTGGGGGTGACCTACGGGCTGTTTCAGATTGTCCCCGGTGGCTTTGTCCCCCAAGAGGATCAAGGTTATTTTGTTACCCTTGTGCAATCGCCTCAGGGGGTGTCCCTCGAATACACGAGCAATATTGTCTTCAAAGCAGCGGACGCGATCGCCCAAAATCCAGTGGTCGAACATACCTTTGCTATTGGCGGCTTTAGCTTCTTCGGCATAGGTTCAGACAAGGGGATTATCTTTACGAGTCTCAAGCCCTGGTCACAGCGGCCAACCCTTGATCAGTTGCTGCCCCAGTTTCAGAAGGCCGTCGTGGGTGAACTCGGAGCAGTAGTGTTTTCATCCAATGTGCCGACCATTAACCTTGGTGGCAGCGGCCTTGGCGGCTTTGATATGCAGGTGATGGATCAGCAGGGTCTCGGCCTTGAAGCGCTTGCGAGTTCAGTGAACGAGCTAATCCTCAAAGCCAATGCAACCCCCGGCCTTGTGTCAGTGAATACCCCCTTTGCCATCAACGCTCCCCAGTTAAATGTAACGGTCGATCGCACCCGCGCCCTTGCCTTGGGGATTCCCCTCAAGGACATTTTTAATGCCATGCAGATTTACTTGGGGTCGTTATACGTTAACCAATTCACGATTTTTGCCCGCAGTTACCAAGTGATTGTGCAGGCGGATAAGCAGTTTCGCGCGAATCCCGATGACATCAACCGCATCTATGTACGCTCGGAGCAAAATGCGCTCATTCCCCTCAGTAATCTCGTCACGATTGAACAGGTCTCGGCACCGCCGATTATTTATCACCATAACTTGTTCCGTTCGGCGGAGGTGACTGGTCAAAATGTGCCACCCCTCAGTGATAGTCAAGCGATGATGACAATGGCATCCTTGGCTCAGGAGGTTCTCCCCAATGGCATCGGCTATAGCTGGACGGGGTTATCCCTAGAGTCCACCCGCTCCGCAGGCCAAGCACCGTTGATTTTTGGCCTTGGTCTCGTGTTTGTGTTCCTCGTGCTCTCGGCGCAGTACGAAAGCTATATTGACCCCTTGATCATTATCCTTTCGGTGCCTTTGGCGATCATGGGCGCTTTGTTGGCACAGTGGTTGCGGGGGCTGAGTAATGATGTATTTTGCCAAATTGGTTTGGTGATGCTGATTGGCCTCGCCAGTAAGAATGCAATTCTGATTGTGGAGTTTGCCAACCAAATTCGCGAAAGCAAGGGCACGTCCATTGTCAAGTCGGTGATCTATGCCGCCGAGGAACGGCTGCGCCCCATTTTGATGACGGCCATCTCCTTTATTCTGGGCATCTTCCCGCTGGTCATTGCTACGGGTGCTGGGGCAAAATCCCGTCACTCCTTGGGAACAAGTGTCACAGGCGGCATGCTTGCAGCCACATTTCTCAGTTTCTTTGTGGTGCCGATCATTTACATCCTCATTAAGGAACTAGTGGCGCGGCTGACAAAGGAGAAGCTTGAGGAAGCAACCCCAACGGAGTCTTAACTTACTTTACAATTCGCAAAACTCTTGTATCGTGGGGAATGATCCTTTCGCTCGTTGGTGATCATGCCCAAACAACTGGATTTGCTGACCTCTGGACAGGTGATCCCAACACCACTGCACAGTGAAATGCAACGCTCCTATCTGGAGTACGCCATGAGTGTGATTGTGGGGCGGGCACTACCAGATGTGCGGGATGGGCTAAAACCAGTGCATCGGCGGATTCTCTATGCCATGTATGAGTTGGGGTTGACGCCCGATCGCCCCTTTCGCAAGTGTGCACGGGTGGTGGGGGATGTGCTGGGGAAATATCATCCCCACGGGGATCAAGCGGTCTATGAGGCACTGGTGCGCTTGGTGCAGCCCTTTAGCAGTCGCTATCCCCTCTTGGCAGGGCATGGCAATTTTGGCTCCATTGATGATGATCCTGCGGCGGCAATGCGCTACACGGAAACGCGCTTGGCAGCGATCGCCCACCGCACGCTACTGGAGAATATCAGCGACGCGATTGTGGATTTTGTCCCCAACTTTGACAGTTCCCAAGAGGAGCCATTGGTGCTGCCGGCGCAACTGCCGATTTTGCTGTTGAATGGCGCAACGGGAATTGCTGTGGGCATGGCCACAAACATTCCACCCCACAATCTGGGGGAAGTGGTGGATGCTCTGATTGCGCTTATTGACCGTCCCCATCTCTCCCTAGAGGAACTGCTCACCCACCTGCCGGGACCAGACTTTCCCACGGGGGGTGTGATTGTGGATGGGGCAGCATTGCTGCGCGCCTACACCACGGGTCGAGGGACGATCACCCTGCGGGGGGTGGCCACCCTTGAGGATATTCAGCCCGGACGCGGCCGCCACCGTCGCCAAGCCATTGTGGTGACAGAGCTACCCTATCAGGTGAATAAGGCGGCATGGATTGAGAAGGTGGCGGATTTGGTGAATCAAGGTCGCCTTGAGGGCATTGCCGATCTGCGGGATGAGAGCGATCGCGAGGGGCTGCGGGTGGTCATTGAACTGAAGCGGGATGCCTCAGCGGCACAACTCTTGGAGCAACTCTACCGCCTGACGGCCCTACAAGTAACCTATGGCATCAACTTGATGGCACTGGTGGGCAATCAACCCCGCCAACTCTCCCTCAAGGAGATTCTCAGTGAGTTTCTGCAATTTCGCGAGCAGACCCTGCTACGGCAATATCGCCATGATCTCGAAACAGCTCAAGCCCGCCAGCATGTGGTGACGGGACTCTTAATCGGCCTCAATGCCGTGGATCAGGTGATTGAGATTTTGCGATCGGCAGCGGATGGCAGTACTGCCCAGCGGGAATTGATGACCCGCTTGGGTTTGAGCGATCGCCAAGCCAGTGCCCTGATTGCCATGCCCCTACGCCGCCTCACTCAACAGGAGCGCCAAGACCTAGAACGGGAACAGGCGGAGCTACAAGCGCGGATTGCCCAGTTGGCAACCCTGATTAGCCAGCGTCCTGAGCGCCTCAAGGCACTGAAGAAAGAATTGCGGCAGTTAAAGAAAGCCTTTGCCGATCCCCGCCGCACTCAAATCCTCACGGCAGCGCCGCCGCCCCCCACCGCCGTGGAGACCAATGATCGTGACGATACGCCCCTCTGGGTCGAAGTGAATCATCGCGGTTACGGGCGCTGTCTGTCCCAGGGCAGTCGGGGGAGTCTCCAGTGGCAAACGTGGCTACCGTGGTCAGAGCCATTGCCTTTGGCCTTCTCGGTACAGGCTAGCGATCGCCTGTGGGTGTTTACGGAAAGTGGCAAGGTGTATCCATTGCCCGTAGAGCGATTACCCGTTACCAGCCGCCGTGAGAGCGATCGCGGGCAACCGCTGCTGACCCTCTTGCCGGAGTCGGCGCAAGGGGAAACCCTCCTGACAGTCGTGCCCAGTCAACCCCCAGCAGAGAAGCTGATTTTGCTGACGCGCCAAGGCCGCACTAAGGTCATTCCAATCTCAGATCTGCAAGACCTGAGCGGGCGGGGTCTGCAACTGATGAAACTCAAGGCGGGGGATGCCCTCGGTTGGGTACTGCCTGCGGATACGGATCACTTAGTGTTGGCCACCTCGCGGGGGCGGGTCTTTCACTTTTTCATCCCCGACATTCCCGCTTTGGGGCGGCTGAATCCAGGTCAAGCGGCGGTGCGCCTCAGTGGGCAAGAAACCTTGGTGGGGGCGATCGCCCTGTCGGAACTGGAGAATGTGATCCTCGTTACCACTTCAGGCCTTGGTAAACAAGTGCCGCTGCCCCTAATGGAAGTTGTGCCCCTTGGTCATTTAGGCCAGTTGGCGATGCCTCTGCGGCAAAAAGCGGATCGCTTGGCGGGCATTGGCCGTGGCGGTAGCCCCCTGGCACTGGTGACGAACCAAGAGCGAGCCTGGATCACCAACGGCGAGGAGATCCCCATCCTCAATAAAGAGGCGGTAGGGGTGGCGATCGCTCCCCTTGATCCGCAGGAACAGATTCAGGCGGTGGTGCCGTTGGCCTGATCAGTTCAAGCCACTGACCACAGACCCGCAGGTGGTACCCCCCCGGCAGCGTTGAGGTTTGGCTGCCATTACCTGCCGTGATCAGAGGACGCACCGCTTCAATCAGGCTGAAATCAATGCCCCGTTTCAGGTGCTGACGCAAAAATCGCTGGATCAAGCGGCGTTGCAGCGCAAGGGGCAATTCCCGTAGGCGCAGCCGCTCCAAGGCAGGGGGATGCTCGCGGATCACGGTGGGGGCAAGACGCTCCACCTCAGCCTCGAAATAGGCGCGATCGCTAGCCAGCAGTTCAGCGGTTTGGGCAAGCACCTCTTCCACATTCGGATTAAAGTGCGCTTGCAGATAGGGAATTAACTCCAAACGCAGCCGATTGCGGCGATAGTTGAGATGGTGGTTCGTTGCATCCTGCCAGACGGGTAACCCGTAGGTTTGGCAAAAGGCAGCCGTTTCCGCTCGCGTCATCCCTAGGAGTGGACGTACTAACTGAATCGCACCCAAAGCACGGCTAGGTAAGAGGGTGGCTAGGCCATCGGGGCTGGTGCCGCGCAGTAGATGTAGTAGGAGACTTTCGGCGCGATCGCTCTGGGTGTGGGCGGTCACCACATGGGTGCAATCCAACGCCTTGGCCACGGTCTCAAAGACTTGGTAACGCCATGAACGGGCTGCGGCCTCAGTTTTCGGCAGCGGCGGCGCACTCACCACCTCACAGGGTAGATGCCATTGCTGCGCTAGCGCTTGGACAAAATTTGCATTGGCAGCGCTATCTGCCCGCCAGCGGTGATCACAGTGGACAGCCGCCAAAAACCACTGCCAGTAGGGCTGTAGATCCAATAGCAGGCGCGTTAAACAAACGGAATCTTGCCCCCCCGATAGAGCAATCAGAATTCGTGCCCCCCTAGGGAGCCATTGTTGGGTTTTTAAGGTGGTATGCAGGCGGGCGTGGTAGATGCCCCACACGGGCAAAAAACCGCTAGAAAAACCAACCGTAGGAGTGTAGGCCTTTCCCCAGCAGGTTCACCCCCAAGTAGCACACCCAGACCACCCCAAAGCCAACGGTGGCGAGAATGGCCGGCTTGCGCCCCTGCCAATCACGGGTCATGCGGGCATGGAGATAAGCAGCATACACCAGCCAGACAATCAGTGCCCAAGTTTCTTTGGGATCCCAACTCCAAGGCGCCCCCCAAGCCTCATTTGCCCAGACCGCACCAGAGATAATGCCGATGGTTAGCAGTGGGAAGCCAAGACCAATCATGCGGTAGCTCAAGTTATCGAGGGTCTCAGCCAAGGTGAGGCGTTGCAAACTCAATTGCAGGGTGGGTTGGGTCAGTACCGTGGTGCCGCCGCCCCCAGTCGAGGGTTCTAAGGAAGGTTCTGGCGCGCGACTGCGGAAGCTGCCTGTGCCCACAGAGCTGCCCTTAAGGCTGACGGGTTTGCCCCATGTGACCACTAGGAAGGCGATCGCCAGCAGTGACCCCACCATCAACGTGGCATAGCTGAGCATCATCACACTGACGTGCATCATTAACCAGTTGGACTTCAGGGCAGGCACCAGAGGCGCTGACTGCTGCATTTCCGGGGGGAGCGAGAGAGCCGCAAAAGCCGTAATTCCCATGGCAACGGGTGCAGTAACAACCCCCACAAGGCGCTGGCCACTGATGGACTCGGCGACAAAGTGCATGGCTGTCAAACCCCAGCACAGGAAAAAGAGGGATTCATAGAGATTGCTGATGGGAAAGTAGCCCCCCTCAATCCAACGCGCCGCCAGCAGACCCGTAATACAGAGATTGGCGATCGCCATCCCCGTGCGACCCGCAGCCGTGAGAACAGGCCATTGGGGAAACGCTGCCCCACACCAGTAGAGCAACATCGTGATCAAAAGCACCGCAAAGGCCGTGTTATCGAGCCAACCTTCTAGGGTTAATAAATCCATAGCTTTTTATTTTGCCAGCCTGCTACTCTTTTGTATTGTACTGTCCGAACCGTGCTTTTCTGGGATAGTGGCGCATCTCCCATTCTTGTGAAAAGGGTTGTACCACAATTTCAGCCTGAATCCCTATAATCAGGGGTGAAGAATCATCATGTTCTATTGTGCTGCTGCTGGAGCGAGAACCCCATGAACGAGCTACGGGCTGCGCTGGAATTGGCGACGGAGGAGGAGTTGCAAGACCTAACAGAAATTCTGTTTCGTCGTCGGCTCAATCCCTTGGACTATCTCACAACGCCGGATCCCATTGCCGTCCAAGCTCAGGATCGCCAAGCATGGCTCGATGATATTGAGGAGCGGTTTCGCTTTTTGGCGGCAGATGGTCTGACAGTACTCAAGGGCAAAGCACAGCAAATCAGCTATCGGCAAACGTTGATGCGGGTCTGTCGCTATCTGAAAATTAAGTTTTCCCCCAGTTGGACAGTCCCCGAACTGGAAATGGAAATCTTCTTGAATGTGTTGCAGCGGATGTGGAAAAAGCTGGGGGATGAGGATCGCAAGGTCTTGGCTGCCCAAATCCAAGATAGCTTGCCCGAACTGCGCAACGGCCACCCGATTTCTATGGAAACTGTACGCCTGATCCTAGAGGGAGGCGCGGCGATCGCCATCAGTTCTGTTGTCCGCTCCATGGTGGTGCAGCAGGTGGCTCGTCAATTTGCCATTCACTTTGCTGGGTACAAGCTCTCCATCACTCCCTTGGTGTCTCGGGGCGCTGCCGTGGGAGCCGCTAAATTTGCCCTCGGTCGCAGCGTCTTAGCCTTTGCCAGTACAGCTTTGTGGGTGTGGTTTATTGCCGACTTGGGTTGGCGTGCCATTTCCACCAACTATGCGCGCATTATTCCCACCATTTTCGCGATCGCCCAAATTCGCCTCCTACGCGGTGAGCAGGCATCCCAGTGGGCAATGGCCTAGAGTGTGATCACCCGCTCTTTGTCCAGGGTGAGCAGTTGCCGCAGTTGATCGAGGTTGAGTTCGGTTAACCACTGTTCGCCACTGCCCACAATCATGTCCGCAAGCGCTTTTTTCTGCTCAATTTGCTCGTGGATCTTTTCTTCAAGGGTACCCGTGCAGACAAATTTGTGGATTTGGACAGTGCGGGCTTGGCCAATGCGGAAGGCGCGATCGCTGGCCTGATTTTCAACCGCGGGGTTCCACCAGCGATCGTAGTGAAAGACATGATTGGCACGGGTGAGATTTAAGCCCACGCCCCCCGCTTTTAGGGAAAGGATAAAGACCGTGGGTGCCTCAGGATCGTGCTGAAAGCGTTCCACCATGAGTTCTCGCTGCGCTTTGGGGGTGCGTCCCGACAGGAAAAAGATCTCCTGCTGTAGTGCCTTTTCGAGATAGGTTTTCAGGTGGGTGCCAAATTCGGCAAATTGGGTAAAGACAAGGGCGCGATCGCCCACTTCCTGAAGCTCTTGCAACATTTCTATGAGGCGTTGCAATTTACCCGAGCGATCGGGGGCATAGTCTTCCTGCTTGAGATACTGGGCGGGATGGTTACAGATTTGCTTGAGTTTGGTCAGCGTAGCCAAGATATGGCCGCGCCGCTGGATACCTTCACTATTTTCAATGGCAGCAAGGGAGTCTTCCACCACCGCAGTGTAAAGCTGCATCTGCTCTAGGGTGAGACCGCAATAGACCAGCATCTCCTGTTTTTCGGGCAGGTCTTGGATAATGCTGCGGTCAGTTTTCAGGCGCCGTAGAATGAAGGGCTGAACATAGGTGCGCAGGGCGTTGAGGGAGGTAGTGTCACCATAGCGTTCAATGGGTCGCACATAGCGGTGCTGAAAGTAGGTGCGATTGCCCAAGTACCCCGGATGCAGAAAGTCCATAATCGACCAGAGTTCAAGGAGACGATTTTCTAGGGGGGTTCCCGTCAGGGCAATGCGAAACTGGGCGGAGAGTTCCCGTGCCGCTTGGGACTGCTGGGTGTTGGCATTTTTGATGTTTTGGGCTTCATCGAGGACCAGATGCTGCCATGACACCTGTTGCAAGGTGGCGCGATCGCGCTGCAGGAGGGCATAACTGGTGAGAATCAGATCGTGAGTTTCGACGTTTTTCAGAAATGCCTTGCCCTTGGGGCGATCGCTGCCGTGGTGGACATAGGCACGCAATGTCGGTGCAAATTTTTGGCACTCCCGTAGCCAGTTGCCCAGTACCGAGGTGGGACAAATCAACAGTGTCGGTCGGTAGGCACGTCCTGCTTCCTTGAGGTGGAGCAAAAAGGCCAACAGTTGAATCGTTTTCCCTAAGCCCATATCATCGGCCAAGCAAGCCCCCAACCGCCAGCGTTCCAAGAAACTCAACCACGCCACCCCTCGCGCTTGGTAGGGACGCAGTTCACCACAAAATTCCTGCGGTGTCGGCACTGGATCAAGGGTTTGTTTACCCGTGAGGCCATCGAGTAGTGCCTGAAGGGCAGCATTGGCGTCTAAACCAAGAATGGGTAACTTGGCCACCGTTACCGTATCCCCGGTGGCAATGCGCAGCGTATCGGCAAGGGAGAGCTGGGTCTTTTGGGGAGACTGGAGAAACTCTTGAGCGGCCTTGACCTCTTGGGGACGCAGCAGCACCCACTCACCATTGAGATAAACAAGGGGACTCTCTTGGCGGCGCAGTTGATCAAAATCTGCTTCCGAGAGGGGATGCTGCCCCAACTGTAATTGCCACTGAAACTGCATCAAGCTCTCAATACTCAAGCCGCTGGTGGCGGTGGGCGGCAATGAAGCAATCATCCTCAGACCCAAGCGATGCTGGGCGCTATTGCGGCGCAAACTCGGCGGCACAATAATTGCAACCCCCTGCTGCTCAAGGAGCGGAATGGCACTTTGCAAGAAGGCATAAACTTCCGTGGTTTGCAGCGTCAGACCCACAGGGGAGGGTTCTTGGAGACTGCGATCGAGGGGACGATAAATGCGTGAGGCCAAACCCAGTCCCCGCAGCAGGGTTTCTTGGGGCTGCCAGAGCACTTGTCCGTGATAGAGGAGGGACTCTTGCGTACATTGCCAAATCTCGGCTGCCGCCAGCATCGTTTCCGTTTCGCCCTCCGTTTGTAGGCCAAAGGCCAAGCGCCAATCACCCTCGGCAGTATCTGGGGGCACCAGTTGCAGTGCCAAGCGCCATTGGGGGCGCAGATCCAACTGCTCGCGGTAGGGTTCTTGCCAACGTTGGAGCCGTTCCACAAAAGAAGGCGGCAGTTCCGTTGCTTGCCCTGTTTTGAGGAAAGTCAGCCAGTGACTATGCTCCTTAGCCAAGCCCACTTTGGGTAACTCTAGGGTGGCAAGGGCAGTGTGGAGATAGCCCTGCAAGGTGTGGTGCAGAAAATCTGCCAATAGATCGGTGGCATGGGGCGGAAACCGCAGCGCCGTGGCATCAGTTTGATAACAGCGACATAAATGCGGCATCCGTTGGCTAAATTGCCGAAAGCGATCGCGATCGCCCCCATGGGTGAGCAGAATCCGCCACCCTTCAGCCGTAGGCAAGTATTGGCCGCGCACAATTAAATCCAGTAACCAGCGACTAACGTGCAGCCAATAGCGCAGATCATCGCCAATAGCAGCGCTTTCGCGACCCTGAAGACCCAGTTGATGTAGTTGCTCTAAAACCCCTGAGGCAGGAATCGCCCAACCCGGCACCTGCCAGAGAAACAGCGGTTCGCCGTTGACTTCCGCTAGGGGAGGTGGTAACAGGTGATGCTCCTGAATCTGTGCGGGCAAAGCAGCATAGGCAACACTCGGACTGGCCTTGACCAGCGGAGGTGTCTTCAGTTGGGTGGCATAGGGATAAACAGGCACAGCAGTCGGAACCCAAGGCGTGATTGCCTGAGTGAGCGATCGCCATTCTTCTGCCCATACAAAAAAGCGCGGCGTCGGCGTTGCCAGCCACGTCCCATGGAAAACAGCCATGCCAATATTTTAGTGGGCTTTCAAGAGGGATGCGAGTGCTTCAGCAGGCATGGGTCGGGCAAAGAGATACCCTTGACCATAATCACACCCCAGTCGCTGCAGGATGTGCAGTTGGTCGCGGGTTTCAATCCCTTCGGCAATAACGCGGTAGCCCAACTCCTGAGCAAGGACTAAAATCATCTTGGTAATTTTGAGGTTGCGCTGGTTGTCTTCCAATTGCTGGACAAAGGCGCGATCCACCTTGAGGTGGTGAATCGGTAGGCTGTGGAGATAACTCAGGCAGGAATAGCCCGTTCCAAAATCGTCAATACTAATTTCAATGTGGCGCTCCCGCAGTGACTCTAGGAGACTCAGCATTTCACTGCCCAATTCAAGGGCGATGCTTTCGGTGAGTTCTAGAACCAACTGTCCTCTGCCCAAGGGATACTGTTGCTGAATGCGGCTAAGGTGGTGGAGGAAACTGGGGTGCTTCAGTGTCTTGGCCGAGACATTCACACTCAGGATCAAGTTGGCTGCCCCTTGGAACTGCTGTTGCCACAACCAAAACTGTCGACAAGCCTGCTCCAAAACCCACTTGTCAAGGTCAACAATCAGCCCTGTATCCTCAGCAATTGAGATGAAAGCACCCGGCAGAATCAGTCCGCGTTCAGGATGTTGCCAACGCACTAGGCTCTCCATGCCCACCAGTTGTTGATCTGCCAAATTAAAAAAGGGCTGATAAAACAGCTGCAGTTCTCCATGGCTGAGGGCATGGCGCAGATCGTGTTCAAGGTGGAGGCGCTCTAGCACCTGTTCGTACATCTGGGCGTTAAAGATGGCGTAGCGTCTTGTGGAGTGGGCTTTCGCTTGATACAGGGCAATATCGGCATCCCTAAGGACAGCAAAAGCCGTTTTATACTCATTTTGGGCAAAGACGACACCAATACTACTGCTGAGGAAAATTTGCCGCTCCTCTACGACCAAGGGTTCTTGGAGGCAACGGGTAATTTGCTCGCAAAGAGCAATGGCACTCTCCAAGTTGGGTAAAGCGGTTGCCAAAATCACAAACTCATCTCCGCCGAGGCGAGCCACAATATGCCTATTTTCGATGAGACGCCGCAGCAAAGTGGCAAAGGCAATGAGCAGGCGATCGCCCACTGCATGGCCGAGGCTGTCATTGATCACCTTAAAGCGATCCACATCCAAAAACAGCACGGCATAGTGAAGCTCAGGATTCCTTTGAGCTGCGGCAATTGTGGCTGCCAACTGCTCCATGAAGTAGAGGCGGTTGGGCAACCCTGTCAGGGGATCGTGATAGGCCTCATGCTCTAGCTGCAATTGCACCTGTACCCGACTGGTGACATCGCGGGAACTGGTCTGCAACTGTTGCAATTGTCCCTGACTGTCGTAGCGGGGCTTGAAGAGGGTTTCTAGCCAGAGCAACTCCCGATTCGCTGTACAGGCTCGATGGGTGATGGGCCAAAACCGCTGCTGCTGAAGCATCTGTTGCAGTTCCTGCTTGACCCGCGATCGCTCATCGGGATGGCACAACTGCGTAAAATGCTGACCAATGAGCCTCCCAGAAGACCAACCCAATAGGGTTTCATAGGAGGGACTAACATACAAACACCGGCCTTCCCGATCTAAAAGGCACACAATATCGGTCATGTTTTCCGCCAGCAGTCGATAGCGTTCTTCGCTTTCGCGCAGCGCCAGTTCAGCAGCTTTGCGGTCTGTAATATCAATATGGGTACCCACCACCTTAGAGGGGCGATCTTGGGCATCCCGAATTAACACGGCATTGCTGTGGAACCAGCGGTAGGTTCCATCGTGGTGGCGCAGGCGAAAATCAATGTCATAGTCCGCTTCACCGCGCAGAAATTGCTCGTAGGCCGCAAGGGCGCGATCGCGATCCTCGGGATGGAGTTGCTCCTGCCAATCTGCGCAACTGAACGCTTCAGTCCTAGGCAGGTCGCCCAGCTGGGCTCTGTGGGTTGGCGAAACAAGCATGGTTCCCGTAGAGAGGTCATGAAAATAAAAGCCAATCTTGGAAGCACGGATAGCCACCTCTAGCTGGGCCTGCTGCTCCTTGAGGCGCTCTTCGGCCAAATGGCGCTCAGTGACATCCAAGATCACGGTGTACCAGACCACGACCCCATTAGCCGCCAAGGTGGGCTGTCCGGCACCCTCTAGCCAGCGCACTTCGCCGCTGGTGGGATGAATAATGCGCCATTGCCAAAGCCATGGCGTCAAATTTGCCGCAGAATAGAGAACCGATTGCCATGTGGCTTCCCGATCCTCTGGATGTACCAGCTGCCACAAACTTTCACCATCCTCAGCAGCCACCGCCGCCGGGATGCCCCAAAGACGTTCGCACATTGGATTCAGATAAAATACCCGATTGCGACCATCGGGGTACTGTTCATAGCGAAACAGGGCACCAGGTAGGTGAAGAGCTGTCAAACGAAACCGTTCTTCACTCTTGCGCAATGCCGCGGCAAGACGGGAACGTTTAGCCAGTTCTTTGCGGGCTTGGGCGTATAGATTGGCCTGGTAAACCGCCACCTCCAGTTGGGTGGCAATGGTACGCATAAAATTGATTTCCACTTCTGACCACGCATGGGTTTGGTGCGGCACAAACAAACTCAGGCTGCCCCAAGGGCGCTCTTTAACAATCAAAGGCACCAGTAACCATGCCCCCGGCAATTGTTCCGCAAAGGCTCGATTCACTGCATCGGTCAGTTGGCAGGTGTCGGCGATGGCAACCACTTCTCCTGCCTTCAGCCGTGTGGCCAAGGGATTGTCCTGATCTGGGATTTCAAAGCCAAGAAACCGCGGCGCATTGGCATCGCTGTGATATTCAGCAACCGGCTGCCACACCTGCCTTTCCGGAAGGTAGCGAACCACACAGGCATCCCATCCCAGCCCTATTTCCACAATTTCCCGCACAGCGGTGTCAAAGATGGTTTCAAGGTCAAGGGAATTGCGGATGGCTTGAATGACACGATTGAGAGCCTGCTCGCGCAGTAGTTGATTTTTGAGCGTGGTCACATCTCGGCCAACGGATTGAATCCCACTGAGGGAACCATCAGCCGTAAAAACCCCTGAATTCAGCCACTGGATCCAGCGACTCCCTTTTTGGGGATGAGGTAGGCAACTTTCGCAGGTAAATAGGGGCGCAGCGGGTGTAAGCTGCATCACCTGCGCTTGGAAACAAACGGCATCTTCACAGCAGACGAACTCCCCTAAGGGGCGACCAGTGACTTCAGCAGCAGAACAGTTAAAGAAGCGGCAAAAGGCCTCATTGGCAAATAGGATGGTGGTATCTGGGTGCAGGGATAGAAGAAAATCACCTTGGTCTTGGAAGATGCCGGAGTCACACTGCCTAGAATCAGGCTGCTGCTGACGAGAACAGGCAAGCCCTTGGGGCTGTATTTTCTGAGGTTGGCGCCCAGTAATGTCCTGAAACGTGAGCACAATGCACTGCAGATTGCCGCTGGGATCAACAATGGGGCGGGCGTGGATTGCTAGGGTTAATCGCCGATCGCTCAACAGCAGATCTACGGCCACAGAACAGGGTTCTAAACGCTGGTGGACTTGCCTATTGGGCAACTCTTCCTTGGGATAGGGGCGATCGCTACCGCAGTAGTAAACCTGCAGATTTGCCCAAATGTCGGCTGCCGCCGCTTGGGGATCCGTCACCGCCAAGAGTCTTTGGCCAAAGGGGTTAATGTAGCTAATTTCCCCCGCGGGATCAGCAAGAGCCACAGCAATTGGTAACGCCCCTAGGATTGCTGTTAGGTAGTGCCCCCCATCACTTTTCCCCATTCCATCTGACCGGTCGATCACTGAATCTGCACCGCCACTGGCATTGGGGGTGGCAGGCCTTAGGAAAGTGGGGAACAAACTATCCATAGGATTAATCGTAGGAAGTTACTGGGGCTCCTGACTAAAGCTAAGCGCAGCAGCTTTCTGATTACATATTCGTAATAATTACGATGGTACTTGCTATTATTTTTTTTTTTGACATATAACTGATTTATAACTGATTTTCTTAAGAAGTATAAAGTAATTTCCTATTCTCCTTCCTTGGTTTTGAGTGTGGCTTCCCGCTGAGCCAGCCAGCGCGCATACAGATCTGGGCGGCGTTGGCGAGTGCGTTCAATTTGCTGTGCCCGCCGCCAAGCAGCAATTTCCCCATGGTGACCAGAAAGTAAGACCGGCGGTACCGTCCACCCCCGAAACTCTGCGGGTCGAGTGTAGTGGGGATAGTCCAATAAACCGTCCTCAAAACTGTCTTGATGCAGGGAAGCCGCTTTGCCCACCGTGCCGGGCAGCAGTCGCAGCACACCATTGAGAATCACCAGAGCTGGAATTTCCCCACAAGTGAGAACAAAGTCGCCAATGGAGATCTCTTGGGTCACCAAATGCTCGACGACCCGCTCATCCACGCCCTCATAGTGACCACAGAGAATCACTAGTTGATCTCGCTCCTGCGACCAATGCCAGAGGTGCTGTTGGGTCAGGGGTTGCCCTTGGGGGGTGACATAGATCACTTCACGGCGGGGCAAGGAGGGCAGCGATTCCACCGCCGCAAAGAGGGGTTCAGGCTTCATCACCATGCCCACACCCCCCCCGTAGGGTTCATCATCCACCCGCTGGTGCTTATCAGTACTAAAGTCACGCGGATTCGTCAGGACGACCTCGGCAATCCCGCGTGCCAAGGCTTTGGCCATTAAGCCACTGCCGAGGGGGGAGGCAAAGAACTCTGGAAAGAGGGTAATAATATCGAAACGCATTACTGGCGGTGGCAAGAGAGGGAACCATAGTAGGCAAGGGCGCGCAATTGGCTGAGGGCACACAGTTGCTCTTGTTTCCACACCTGCTGGGTTTCTGGTGCTGGGGGAGGTGACTGGACACCAAAGAGTTGATTGATCAAAGGGGAGCGATCGCGCCGAAAACGGACAAGGGCATATTCTCCTTTCTTGAGCTTGGCAGCACTAGCAAGGGCACTGAGGGTGTCTGGACGGCTGCGGGTGCCATCAATGAGGCGATAGCGCTGCGCCTGCTCGTTACTGAAAATCATTGCTCCCATTTTGTTGCGAATAACGCTGGGATCAATGCCCCGTGCCTGCGCCACATGATTAATAAACTTGCTGTACTCCTGTTCAAGGCCGGCTTGGAAGACCTCAATTTCTTGGGGGGTGAGGCGACGGAAGGGATTGCCAATATCTTTGCTACGACCGGCGCTCAGTGTCCGTTCTTCAATACGGTTGGCAGTAACGCCTCCCATCAATAGGCCATTATCGAGACTGGTGGGGCGATCGTAGTAGAAAACACTAGGGCCGAGAATACCAATACTGCCAATCATGCTGCCGTGATCAGCGTAGATCCGATCCGCTGTCACCATAGCCCAAACGCCACCGGAGGCAGAAATGCCCTCAATAAAGGCATAGACCGGTTTTTGGGTGGCTGCGCGGTAGCTTCTAATGCCTTCGGCGATCGCCTGCGAGCCAAAGATCGTGCCGCCGGGAGTGCTGATATTGACAAAGACAGCCTTAATCGTTTCGTCCTTAGCCGCCTCTGCCAACTGCCGCTGCACTTCATAGCCGTAGGTGACACCGACAAGGGGCGCAAAGAAGCTATCTTCTTCGTTTTGCGGGCTGCCGAGAATTGGCCCAGTAATGTCAATTCTGAGAATGCGATCGCGACTGCCCTCCTTGCCGCTAACGTGCTCGTAGGGACTGGTTTCACTGGCGGGCGCCAACAAGACCCCGAGGAGGGCAAAGAAGATCGTGGCACTGAAGCCCACCACCCCCAATGTGAAAAAAAACGTTAGCGTGCCAAAAAAGATCACACCGCAGCGGTGAAACACACTGGGCCAAAAGGGGGGAAGGGAGCGCGTCATAGAGGAGGAAAGGGTTGAGTATAATCTGAAAAGTTTTTAGTCAAATGTTTTACTTATTTTAGCCGCCCCCTGCGGTTTTCTCCTGTTTTTGCCCCTCACAAGCCACCCTTGCCGTGTTGACCTGTCACGATCCTTTTGCGAGGTAGGTTCTCTCTACGAATGAAACCCTCGATGACCGCTGAGCAGTATCTCAATCACCCCACCTTTGGCTTGCTTTATGGGGTGTGCCCTATTGATGAGCATCGGCAACTTTTTACCACGTTGTATGCACAGCGGCTGTTCTTCATTGTCAGCCAACGGCCGGCAGGGATGGCGTTTGAGTCTATTAGTCGCACCGATGCGCGGATGCTCATTGAACAGCGGTTGCGATCGCTGCGCCGTCTTGGCAAAACTGCTGAATACCAAGCCCTACAAGCGATTCATCGCCAAGCCTTCATGTAACCCGATCCAGATTTCGCTAGACTGAGGCTAGGTTTTGGGGAGCAAGGATGAGCTACGACTATGACCTATTTGTGATTGGTGCCGGCTCCGGTGGCTTGGCGGCCTCAAAGCGGGCAGCTTCCTACGGCGCTAGGGTGGCTATTGCCGAAGGGGATAAAGTCGGCGGTACCTGTGTGATTCGGGGGTGTGTCCCTAAAAAGCTCATGGTCTATGGCTCCAAGTTTAGCCACCTCTTTGAAGACGCTGTCGGCTATGGCTGGCGCCCCGTTGCAGCCAAGTTGAACTGGGAGCGACTGATTCAAGCAGTGAACCAAGAGGTAAATCGCCTCAGTCAACTGCACATTAGCTACCTTGCCAAAGCCGGGGTCGAACTGCTGCCCTTTTTTGCCCGCTTTGCTGACCCCCACACCCTAGAACTCGTGGATCGCCAAGGACAGGTGCAACGGCGAGTGAGAGCGGCGAAAATCTTAATTGCTGTCGGGGGCGAAGCGATTAAGCCCAATGTGCCGGGCATTGAACACAGCATTACCTCGCGGGAGATGTTTTTGTTGCCCAAGCAGCCAAAGCGCATGGCTATCCTTGGGGGCGGCTACATCAGTGTTGAGTTTGCCGGCATTATGCAGGGACTCGGCACGGAGGTCATTCACTTTCTGCGGGGCGATCGCCCCCTGCGCGGCTTTGATCAAGACATTCAAGATGGTGTCTATGAGGGGATGATTCGCCACGGCATTGATGTCCGTCCCCAGTGCCACATTACGGGCTTGAAGCTCACCAAGAAGGGCAATATCCGCATTCGCTACGAACAGCAGGGGCAAGCCTGTGAAACTAAAGTTGATATGGTGCTGTGTGCCGTGGGGCGTGCGCCCAACTTGCAGGGGCTAGGTCTTGATCAGGCGGGGGTGCATCTTACGGCCAATAGTCAAGGGATTGTCGCCATTGCTGTGGATGAATACTACCGCACCAATCAAGAACACATTTTTGCTGTCGGGGACTGCACTAACCGCGTCAACCTCACTCCCGTAGCCATTGCCGAAGGACGCGCCTTTGCTGATACGCAATTTGGTAATCTACCGCGCACCCTCAGCTATGAGAATATTCCCTCGGCGGTGTTTTCCCAGCCGGAGGCGGCTTCGGTGGGGC
Source organism: Thermosynechococcus sp. HY213 (assembly GCF_031460975.1). Lineage (NCBI taxonomy): Bacteria > Bacillati > Cyanobacteriota > Cyanophyceae > Acaryochloridales > Thermosynechococcaceae > Thermosynechococcus > Thermosynechococcus sp. HY213. The sequence continues at coordinate 31,813 of NZ_JAVKVB010000003.1, forward strand.
TGTCTGAGGCGCAGGCCAAGGCGAAATTGGGGGAAGAGAATGTGACAATCTACCGTGCGGCCTTTCGCCCGATGTACCACAGTCTCACGGGTCGAGATGAAAAGGTGATCGTCAAATTGGTGGTGGAGAAAAATACGGAGTGGGTGCTCGGTGCCCACATGGTGGGGGATCATGCGGCTGAGATTATTCAAGGGATCGCGATCGCCCTCAAAATGGGCGCCACCAAGAAGGACTTTGATGCCACGATGGGCATTCATCCCTCGACGGCGGAGGAGTTTGTCACCCTGCGTTAGTGGCCACTTGCACCGGACTGTGGAGCAGCTCTAGGGCCGCCAGATATTGGGGATCTGCTGCTGTACCCATAGCCATGAGACTCTCGGGAGCATCGAGAACCCGCCGATCTGGCTCAATCCCCACTTTGTTGATGTTGTGGTGATTAGGGGTTTCGTAGTGGGCAATGGTAACCGCAAGGCCAGAGCCATCACTGAGGTTAAAGAGGGACTGAATCGAGCCTTTACCAAAGGTGCGATCGCCCACCAGTCGAGCACGGCCATGATCTTGCAGGGCAGCGGCTAAAATCTCACTGGCACTGGCGGTTCCGCCATTCACGAGAACGACGAGCGGATCATGGGTGAGGGCACCGCCGTTGGCATTGAGGCTATCAATGATCCCTTGGCGATCGACGGTATAGACAATGACCCCCGAATCCAACCACAGTTGAGCAATTTCCACCCCCGCCTGCAACAGTCCCCCCGGATTATTGCGCAGATCAAGAATGTACTCCTCCGCTCCCTGCTGCTCTAGCATTTGAATGGCTTTGCGCATTTCTGTGGCCGCCATAGCGCTAAATTGACCAAGGCGAATATAGCCAATGGTGTGTCCCTGCACTTGGCGAACCTCAGCCATAACCGGATTAATCTCAATGTGTCCCCGTTTCAGGGTGATTTCTTGAGGAGCTTCACTGCCCCGTTGTAACAACAAATGCACAGCAGAACCGGCGGCTCCCCGCATTCTTTCGGCGGCTTCATCAAGGCTGAGCTGGGTGGTGGAGACGCCATCAATGGCAAGAATGCGATCGCGGGGTTGAATCCCCACTTGGGCAGCAGGGGAGCCATCAATGGGAGCAATCACTTCGAGGACACCGGTTTCAGGGTCAGTGCTAATTTGCAAGCCGACACCAGTGAGTTCCCCAGCCGTGGTGGTTTGCAGGCTACGAAATTGGGCGGGGCGCAGTAGCCGTGTAAAGGGATCCTCTAGGCTCGCCAACATGGTTTGAATGGCCTCATAGGTCGCCTCGCGATTGGGTAGGGGACGTTTCAGCGCCTTTTCGCGCACCAGCCACCAGTTTTGGCCATTAAAAGAGGGATCCACGTAGGCTTGGTTGACAATGCGCCATGCCTCATTAAAGAGTTTTTGTTCCTCCGTTAGGGCGATCGCCGAGTCAGTGGGGAAAATGCCCCAGACTCCCACCAAGACCACCAAACAACAAATGAGACGTTGCAGCCAACGAACCCCCATTCCTTCACCTGCTGATTGCTTCTTTTTCCTAAGCTAGCACTAGAAAAATGCTTCGGAAGACACCGTTATGCCTTGAGAACCACCTTGGGATGCAGGCGATCGCCCCCACTCACTCCGATCCCCACACAGGTAGCGGCAAAGGTGACGCCCACGAACCTCTCCGCCGGCGGTAGCCCCTCACCAATCACGGCGCGGCCATGATACCAGTCGTTGAGTTGTACTTCATTGAGTTCAAGCCACGGTAGATGTGAGAGAACCGCTTGGGGCGGGCGCAGTGGTAAATGCTCTGGCGAAATGCTTTCTAGGGAATGGCTCTCCTCAATCCTCAGGCCACCACTTTCAATCCGTTGCAGGGCTGCCAGCGTTCCCCCTACCCCCAGTGCCGCCCCCAAATCGCGGGCAAGGGCGCGAATATAGGTGCCACCGCCACAGGTAATGCGCAGGGTCAATACTGGGTAGCATCCTGCTTGCCAATCTAAGACATCAATGCTGTACACCTCAACGATCCGCGGCGGCACGCTCACGACTTCACCCGCACGGGCACGGGCATAGAGCCGCTGGCCATCCACTTGAATCGCACTATAGGCGGGGGGATATTGCTCAATCTGGCCAATGAATTGGGGAAGCTGTTCCTCAATGGCCTCAAGGGTGAGGTGACTGGCAGATTGTTCTTGGCAAATGTCACCCGTAATGTCATCCGTGGTTGTGGTGATGCCAAAGCGCACCGTGCCAATATAGGCCTTGCGATCGCTCAAATAGGAGAGGAGTCGCGTCGCTGCACCAAGGGCGATCGGCAGCACCCCTGTGGCCATTGGATCTAATGTGCCCCCATGACCAATGCGCTTGAGCCGCAGCCGCTTTCGCAGTTCGTTAATGCAGTCGTGGGAAGTGCAGCCAGCGGGTTTATTCAGATTCAAAAAACCAAACATCAAGGCGTTGCCGTCAAGGGTAAGCCACTCACAAAGCGTTGCAGGGCAGCGATCGCTCGGTTGTAGTCAATGGTAGAACTCAACAGGTTGCTCTGGGCTTGAATCAGAGCCGTTTCTGCATTGCTCACCTCCGCTTGGGTGCCAATCCCTGCTTGGAAGCGCAGACGGGCAAGGCGCAGTCCCTCGGTGGCTTGGCGCACCGCCACTTCATTGGTGCGGATATTTTCCTGACTGGATTTGAGCGTGTAGTAGGCCTGCTCCACTTGAAAGCGAATTAAGTTGCGAAAGGCGGCATACTGGGCTTCAGCGATCGCGGCAGCGCTTTCCTGCTGGGCGGCACTGGCACGGGAGACCCCGCCATCAAAGAGGGTCAGGTTCATTTGACCCCCAACCGTATATCCCCAACGGGGTGCCCTCCCATCTGTGAGGCTATCAAGGGTGTTAAAACTTCCGCCGGCCACCAACTGCGGCCCTAGATTCCCCAAGGCCACCCGGCGCTGCTGCAGTGCTGCATTTCGTTGTGTCAGTTGCTGTTCCAATTCCACACGATTCCGAAACGCCAAGGCAATGCTCTCCTCAAGGGAGAGTTTCCATTCCCCAACTACCCGAATGGGGTCAGCCGCCCGCACATTGGCTTTGTCATTGAGACTGAGCAGCTGTGCCAGTTGGCGTTGAGCCGTTTGCAGTTGGCTTTGGGCTTGCACGAGTTGCTGTTGGTTATTGGCCAGTTGCACCTGTGCTGTGAGGACATCGAATTGCGTGCCTAAGCCAGCCCGTTCGCGGGCGATCGCATCCCGTAGACTAATTTGCGAGTTTTGTACCGCTGCTTCACCAATGCGCACCAGCGCCTCCGCCTGTTGAATGTTGTAGTAGGCATTGGTGACATCCTGCCGCAGTTGTTCAAATTCTCGCTGCAGATCCAGTTCGGCATTGCGCACCTGTTCCTGTGCTGCTTTGATACTGCCATCCCGTTGGCCAGAGGTGAAAATGTTGTAGCCCAGTTGCACCGTGCTGGTCCAAGTATTGCTGGTGGGATTGGCCTGCAAGGGGGGTGGTAGTTGGGCATTTTGCAGGCGAATCGCCGCTGAATCCGTGCGACTAATCCCCAATTGCAAGGAGATGCTGGGATAGAGAGCCGCCTCCGCTTGGCGCAGAACCGCCCGACTTTGTTGCAGTTGCGCCTCAAGGATTTGCAGTTGGCGATTATTCCGCCGCGCCAGTTCAATCGCTTCGTTGAGGGTAATGGGGCGATCCAAATCAATTTTTACTTGATCGGGACGACTCGGGAGATAGAGGGGATCGGGATTGGGATTGAAGGGCAGGAGATCGGTGGCCGTAGGGTTGGGTTGGGCGATCGCCCCCCCGCTCATGGTGATCAAGACCGCCACAAGGCTCCCCAGCAGCAGACTGCTTTGTTGGCAGATGGATGGTTGACCCATGCTCACTCCCGACACCGTTACAACTACGGATTCTCGCTACCACATAAGACTATAACAGTCCTTTCTCAAGGAATCGTTACCCAAAAGGCGGTACACTGACACTGAACTGGTTCCAATTCTGCAAAATTCAAGGCTTGATCCAGCGCTGTGGCAACCATTTTACGCACTTGGAGCTATCAATATCCGTGGCTCTACGACACCATTAGTGCCCTCGCAGCAATAACGGTGGGGGGGAGCGATCGCCTGCATCGGTTGGCTTGGCAAGATTTGGACTTACCCCGCAGTGCCGTGGTTTTAGACCTTTGCTGTGCCCATGGCGTGGTGACTCAAGCCTTAACTCAAGCTTTTGATCAGGTCACGGGACTAGATGCTTCCCCGAAGGAGATCGCCCGTGCTCGGCAGCGCGTGCCCCAAGCCACCTATGTGGAAGCCTTTGCGGAGAAGATGCCCTTTGCCGATGCCACCTTTGATCTGGTACACACCAGCATGGCGCTGCATGAAATGACTGCGGAACAACTGCGTGCCATTGTGGCGGAAGTGTGGCGGGTTCTCAAGCCCGGTGGCTGGTTTGCCCTGATTGATTTTCATCGTCCCCAAGTGCCTCTCTTTTGGCCGGGGATGGCTCTTTTTTTCTGGCTCTTTGAAACGGAAACCGCTTGGCAACTGCTGCAAACGGACTTAGCTGAGCAGCTACGGTTACAGGGCTTCACTGTCGAGCGGCAGACCTACCACCTCGGGCGCAGCTTGCAGGTGCTCCATGCCCGCAAACCCTGCCCAAAGAATTAAGATATATGAACGATTTACAACACGAGTGCGATAGCGATGGTAAGTTCACTGCCCCAACTGGAGATCAACTTAGAGACCGATGCCGAATTTGTCGCGCGGCACATTGGCATTACGCCCACCGATCTACCCAAAATGTTGAGCCTGTTGGGGTATGGCAGCCTCAAGGAGCTGATCACTGCCGTCATTCCCCCGGAAATTCGCTTGCAACGCCCTCTCGCTCTGGGTGAAGGTCTCAGTGAAACAGCAGCCCTGCAAAAATTACGCACCCTTGCCCAGCAAAACCAAGTTTGGCGCAGCTACATCGGCATGGGCTATTACAACTGCATTACGCCAGCGGTGATTCAGCGCAACATTCTGGAAAACCCCGGCTGGTACACCCAGTACACCCCTTACCAAGCGGAAATTGCCCAAGGACGCCTCGAAGCCCTCCTCAACTTTCAAACCCTTGTCAGCGATCTAACGGGCTTGCCCATTGCCAATGCCTCTCTCCTTGATGAGGCGACGGCTGCCGCTGAAGCCATGACGCTGAGCTTGAATGCCTGCCGTCAAAAGGGAGCCAACCGCTTCTTGGTGGCGCAGGATAGCCATCCCCAAAACCTAGCAGTGCTGCGCACCCGTGCCCTGCCCCTTGGCATTGAGATTGTACCCATTGACCCGATCGCCAGTGAATTGCCTTGGGAGAATGCCTTTGGCCTGCTCTTGCAATATCCCGCCAGCGATGGTGCGGTGCGATCGCCCCAAGCCCTGATTGCCGCTGCCCATGAACGGGGACTCTTGGTGACGGTGGCCACTGATTTGCTGGCCTTGACATTGCTGACACCGCCGGGAGAATTGGGGGCAGATATTGCCGTCGGCAGCTCCCAGCGTTTTGGTGTGCCCTTGGGCTATGGGGGGCCTCACGCCGCCTTCTTTGCCATCCGGGAAGACTTTAAGCGGCAATTACCCGGCCGACTAGTGGGGGTTTCCCACGATGCTCTCGGTCAAAAAGCATTGCGCCTTGCCCTGCAAACCCGTGAACAGCACATCCGCCGCGAAAAGGCCACCAGTAACATCTGCACTGCCCAAGTTCTCCTCGCAGTTGTTGCCAGTATGTACGCCGTCTATCATGGAGCCGCGGGGCTGCGGCAAATCGCTGAGCGCATCCATCAACGGGCAGTGACCCTAGCAGCAGGCTTAGCAGCAGCGGGCTATCCACTCTACCATTCTGAGTTTTTTGACACCCTACGCATTGGCTTGGGGAACCTGCCAGTACAGGTGCTCAAGGAGCGGGCAGCAGCGGCGCAAATCAACCTGCGTTACTTTGAGGATGGCAGTGTCGGCATCAGCCTCGATGAGACCACCACCGAGCAAGATGTGGCGGATTTACTGGCGCTCTTTGGCACAAGTCCTGCGGCAGTTGCCACGGGCGATCGCCTACCGCCAACCCTAAAACGCCAATCTGCTTACCTGCAGCACCCCGTCTTTCAGGACTACCACAGCGAACACGCCCTGCTGCGCTACATTCACCGCCTTCAGGCCAAGGATCTCTCCCTCACCACCTCGATGATTCCCCTTGGCTCCTGCACCATGAAGCTCAATGCCACGGCGGAAATGCTGCCCATCAGTTGGCCAGAATTCAATCAACTGCATCCCTTTGCCCCGGCTGAGCAAGCCCAAGGCTATCAGCAGCTGTTCCGTGAGCTAGAGGCAATGCTGGCAGAAATTACCGGCTTTGATGCCATTTCCCTACAACCCAATGCCGGTTCCCAAGGGGAATATGCGGGACTCCTAGTGATTCGCCAGTACCACCACAGCCGCGGCGAAAGCCAGCGCAATGTGTGTTTGATTCCCACCTCTGCCCATGGCACCAACCCTGCCAGTGCGGTCATGGCTGGCATGCAGGTGGTGGCAGTCAATTGCGATGCCCAGGGCAATATTGATGTGGCGGATCTGGCGGCCAAGGCCGAAACCTATGGCGATCGCCTAGCGGCCTTGATGATCACCTATCCCTCGACCCACGGTGTCTTTGAAACGGGAATTCGCCAAATTTGTGAGATCATCCATCGCTACGGCGGTCAAGTCTATATGGATGGTGCCAATATGAATGCCCAAGTGGGGCTGTGCCGTCCGGCGGACTTTGGTGCCGATGTCTGCCATCTCAACCTCCACAAAACCTTTTGTATTCCCCACGGCGGCGGTGGGCCGGGGGTGGGACCCATCGGGGTCAAGGCGCATTTAGCCCCCTTCTTGCCAACCACGCAGCTGATTCCCCAAGGATCGGAAATTGGCCCGGTGACTGCCGCCCCTTGGGGCAGTGCCAGTATTTTGCCGATTTCGTGGATGTACATTACCCTGATGGGGGGGGTGGGGTTGACACGCGCCACCGCAATTGCCATCCTCAATGCTAACTACATTGCCAAACGCCTTGAACCCTACTACCCGGTTCTTTACAAAGGTGCCCACGGTTTGGTGGCTCACGAGTGTATTCTCGATCTGCGTCCGCTGAAAAAATCCGCGGGAATTGAGGTAGAAGATATTGCCAAGCGGCTGATGGACTATGGCTTCCATGCCCCCACCATTTCTTGGCCGGTGCCGGGCACGCTGATGATTGAACCGACAGAAAGTGAAACCAAGGCGGAATTGGATCGCTTTTGTGAGGCGATGATTGCCATTCGCGCCGAAATTGCTGAAATTGAGGCGGGCGTCAGCGATCGCCAGCAAAACCCCCTGAAAAATGCCCCCCATCCCGCCCTGATGCTGGCCACAGAGCCATGGCCTTACCCCTATTCACGGCAAGTGGCTGCCTACCCCGCCCCTTGGCTGCGGGAGTACAAATTTTGGCCAGCGGTTGCCCGCATTGACAATGCCTATGGCGATCGCCACCTCGTGTGTAGTTGCTCAGTGCCCATCACTTCACCAGAGTCTTAAGCAAAGCTGAAATTTTTGCAGCGGTTCGCCATTCTCCTTGTCACCGCTCAAAGGGGGTTGCTAAAAGTAAGGCAGATCAACCCCTAGGGTGGCGTTATGACCTTGGCTAGTCTCGATACCATTGTTCTCTCCCGTTGGCAATTTGCCCTCACGGCCATTTTCCATATGCTCTGGCCGGTCTTGACGACGGGCATGAGTATTTACCTCGTGGTCATTGAGGGGCTATGGCTGAAAACCAAGAACCTGACCTACTATCACCATGCTCGCTTTTGGTCAAAGCTGTACATCCTCAACTTTGGTATTGGCGTGGCTTCGGGGTTGCCCATGGCCTTTCAATTTGGCCTCAACTGGGCACCCTTCTCGGAAGCAGTGGGGGATTTCTTCGGCACTGTCTTGGGGTTTGAGGGCACCATGGCCTTCATGCTGGAAGCCAGCTTCTTGGGCATTATGATTTTTGGCTGGCAACGGGTACCGCCAGTGATGCACTGGATTTCGACCATCTGTGTCGCCTTTGGTGCGAACCTCTCCACCTTCTGGATTCTCTCGGCCAACTCATGGCTCCAGACACCAGCGGGGGGCGTCTTTGTCGAGGGTAAGTTCCGCGTTCAAGACTACTTCCAAGCCATTGCCAACCCCTTCATGGTCAAGAGTTTTTTCCACATGTTCTTTGCCACCCTAGAAACCTCGCTGTTTGTTATTGGCGGCATTAGTGCTTGGTATCTACTGCAAAATCGCCTGCCCAATTTCTTCACGAAATCCCTGAAGGTGGTGTTGGTGATGGCCTTGGTGATTGCACCGCTACAGGTGTTTGTTGGCCACCTCAGTGCTGAGCAGGTCTATCATTACCAACCCGCCAAATTAGCCGCCATGGAAGCCCTGTGGGAAACGATACCCGCAGGCACCCCTGCCGATTGGAGTGTGATTGCCTTACCCAATGAGGCCGCCCAAGCAAATACCTTGGAACTGAAAATTCCCGGCCTGCTGAGCTACCTACTGGAGTTGAAACCGCAGTTAGACACACCGATCTTGGGCTTGAAGGAGTGGAACGCTAGCGATCGCCCCCATTTGATTGGCCTGATTTACTATTCTTTTCGCCTGATGGTGGCCATTGGTCTGTACCTCGCGGCTCTCGCGATCGTCACCGTTTTTGTCTGGTGGCGCACAGGCCTCGAGGGCGATCGCCTACGCAATTACCAGTGGCTCTGGTGGGGCTGGATCTTTGCAGGACCCTTGGGATACCTTGCCGTCGAAGCCGGTTGGATTGTCCGCTGTGTCGGCCGTCAACCGTGGATTGTCTATGGCCAGTTGCGGACGGCAGAAGCGGCCTCCAATTTACCGCCCCAAGTGGTGCTCTTTTCCCTTAGTGGCTTGGTTGCCCTGTACACCATTTTCTTCTTTGCTGCCCTCTTCTTTGGCAGTCGCATCATCCAAAAAGGCCCCAATGTTGCCTTGCCGGTGCCGGGGCTGCACAATGCTGAACAACTGGAAATCCGCATCAAACTAGCAGAGCACCAACCGGATCGCCGTCCCCTAGAAACTCAACAATAAGGGAGTACACCATGGAACCGAATCCCCTTGCACCCTTGGAGCACTTTTTGCCGCAGGTATGGTTTTTTATCCTAGGGTTGTTTCTCTTTCTCTACATTCTCCTAGATGGGTTTGACTTAGGCATTGGCATTCTTTCTCTCACCAGCAGTAACGAACGGCGCCGCAATATCCTCATGACCAGCCTTGGCAATGTTTGGGATGCCAATGAAACATGGCTGGTGCTGATGGGGGGGTCGCTGTTTGGTGCTTTTCCCTTGGCCTATGCCACCATCCTCAATGCCCTTTACCTACCCGCAGTGATTATGGTGGTGGGGCTAATTTTGCGGGCAGTGTCCTTTGAGTTTCGCGAGAATGCCAATAATAAACGGGTGTGGAACCTTGCCTTTGGCATTGGCAGTTTTTTGGCTGCCTTGGGGCAGGGCTTTGCGGTGGGCACTGTTTTTGAGGGCATCAAAGTAGATGCTGCGGGTCACTTTGCTGGAGGCATGTGGGATTGGTTGACGTGGCACTCGGTGTTAGTGGCACTGACGCTGATTCAGGGCTATGTGCTGATTGGGTCAACCTATCTGATTTACAAAACCACGGGTGAGTTGCAGCAAACCCACTACCGCACGGCCACGATTGCAGCTTGGACAACGTTTATCGGTGCTGTGTTGATTACCATTAGCGCCCCCATTTTCCATGAGCACCTGCGTGCCCAACTGTTTCAGCCACCGCTGTTCTACATTTTTGCCGCCATTCCCATTTTGGGTATCTTGCTGATTTTTCTATTGCTGCGTAGTTTACAAAAACGGGAAGAAGTCATGCCCTTAGTGTGGACGTTTTTACTGTTTCTCCTGTCATTTATTGGCTTGGGCTTTGTCATTTTTCCGAACATCATTCCCCCCAGCGTCACCATTTACGAAGCGGCCGCCTCTCCTAGCGCCCAAGTCTTTATGCTGATTTTCGTCGCTTTCTTAATTCCAATTATGCTGGCCTACAATCTCTACAATTACTTAGTGTTTCGTGGCAAAGTTGTGGCCTAGGTATTGAAAAAATTCAGGCCTAAAACACCCTAGCAGAGGAGGCAAAACAAGGCACAATAGCAACAGATAGCCTTTTTCTCTCGCTTGAGGACGCATCAGCAGAATTAGCGGCAAGCTTAGCGGCTTTCAATGGTTGTGAAAAGGCTGTTAACTTCCTTTGCTGCTCATTTCCGTCCATGTCCTGTTGGCAAGTTGACCTTTACCGTCGGCCGTTGCGTACCCCCAGTGGTCTTGATCTGTGGGAACTCGTGATTTGTGACCCTGAGGAAAATTTTTACTACACGGCTTTTTGCCCAGAACCCCTCGTGAGCAGTTCATGGCTGGCTACAGAATTCCAAAATTGTGGTCAGCCTTTACCTGAGCGAGTACAGGTCTTTCGTCCCCAGAGTTTAGGCCTCGTGGAAGTGGCTTGCCAAGAACTCAACCTTCCCCTCGAAGCCACCCGCCGCACCCCGGCTCTGAAGCACTACCTGTGCCAACGCACTCAGGAATACCAAAGCCTGAAAACCTACACCGGTGAAGCCTACGATCCCTTGGCCATTGAGCAGCCGCCGCCATTGCCCCTGCCCGATGATATTTGGGGAGATTCTTGGCAGTTTGCAGCAATTACTCCCCCCGACTTGGCACAACTGATGCAATATCCGCTGCGGATTCTGGCCTTTGAGATGGCAATGTTGCCAGAGTCTTTGGGGCTGGCTCCCGATACGTTGATTCCGGGAATTATTCTCTATGGCGGTCGCAAGTCCCTGAAGCTAGCGCGGTGGTTCCAAGAGCAACTGCCCTATCGTTTGGAGTTTGTGCCGGGGCAACCCTGTGGGGTGGTGTTGCACAGCGGCTTGCGCGATCGCTGGGTCTTTTTGACGTTTGAAGATACTGACATTGCTCGGGCAGGGGAAGTGTTTCGCGATCGCCTGCGCTCCACTCAGGGTCTGCACTTTCTCCTCATTCAACCGACTCCCAATGACACCACCTACACGGCTCTCTGGCTGCTCCAACCTCTTGAATAGCCTAAGGTTTGAGCCGTCCCTGTTCTAAGCTTTCCTGCAGGGCACGGGTTTCATCCAAAACCGTTTCAATGCCTTCAAGGTGGGTCTGGCGCACAAAATTAATTTTGATTTCCTCTAGCCACATCACCAACAGATCTTGAATCACCTTGCCCACCTGTTCCTCTTGGAGTTCGGCAGTCAGGGTTTGGCCAAATTTTTGCGCCAGTTGACTCACCAGTAATGCGCCTTCGCGGGGTGGATTGCCTTGGTGTTTGCTCGCTTGCTCCAATAGCAGAAAGAGGCGATCGCTAATCTCCTTGGCAAGGGATTGGTGCCAGTGGCGCGGTAAGGCCTCAAGGGATGGAATTTCCAATAACCGCCGATAGGGGGGCGCTTGCCGTAGGACTTGATCGACACTGTAGGCCACTAAGCCTTCCACTTCTGGTCGCAGTTGGGGGATCACGCGGTAAATGACTACCTGCACAACTAAGGCTGCCAGTTCCCCCAGTTCATCAATGTCATTGAGCGTCTTGCTCCCTTGGCCGCCAGAGACACGCGGTAGCCAGCGACTCAATTGGCCGCGACGGATTGCTTTTTGCAGTTGGGTGAGGACTTGCAGGACAACCACTTCCGAAATATCGGTGGCGATCGCTGCCACAACCCCCTGCGACGCCTGCCGCTCAAGGGTATCAAGGCAGATAATCTCCGCTTGATCCAAGCGAATGGTCACTGGGATAATCCGCAGCCATGCCCACGTCGGTGCCAACCACCAAAAGGGAAAAAAGAGGAGCACATCATACCAGCGCCAAAACATGGCATCTCGCCAGTGATAAGCGCGATACTGGCGACTCAGCCAAAACGTCCGCCCCAAAAATTCAACAAAGAACAGGAGAGTGAAGGGAAGATCAATGGCATCAAAGCGGTCAATAAAATTTCCATCCTCACCGTAGCGGCGCCAATAGTTGGTAGCCATCAGGGGAATGATCTGCGCCTCAAACCAAGCAAGGCTGGTCTGCCAGTCCCGTTCATTGATGTACTCCGGACTCCAAAAGCGCTCAAAGGACTGTTTAGAGGAGGCATTGCGATCGCCAAAGACCCGCAACCGCATCAGGTTCTTGATTCGCTCAAGGGTGCCGGTTTTATTGGCAAGGGCAAAGGGGTCGGTGTCCACCATAGTTTTACTCTGCTCGCGCAACTGAGCTAGGAGTGCTTGCGTCGCCGCGGCATCCACCCCTTCAGTGGTAATCGTTTGCCGGAGTTGGTTGACCGTGTTGATGTACCGCTCCGTCGTCCGGTGGGGTTCGATTCCCTTAATGGGGTCATAAAGGGCAGTCATCGGCAAGGGCTGGGGCAGATAAATCACCCGCTGAATCAGGGGAATGCGGATCTTTCCCAAAAGCCAGAAGTCCCGTAGGGGAATATAGGTGAGATCAAAGAGCACCAACAGAAAATTGGCGCTGGCAATGGCCACCATGATCCGCTCATAGGTTCGATTCAATGGTTTATCAAACATCTGGCTCCCCTAGCGCAAGCGGACATAGCCGGCTTTTTCAATTGCGGCTTGACCCTGATCCGTTAATAACAGGTCTGCATAGGCACGACCGGCTTGGGCATCCGGGCTATTGTCATCCTTAGTAATGACAAACAGACGACGGGTGAGGGGGTAACTGCCCTCCTGAAAGGCGCGATAGTTCAGCGTATTCCGTCGCTGTGGACATTGAGACGGATCCACATAGGGCTCCTGATAGGGGGGAACATACTGATTGGGCTGCCGTCCCAAGGGCAAGGGTCGCACACTACACTGACCAACAATTTCCGGTGCCGAGGCATAGTAAATGCCGCCGGGGGTCGCCCCCACCCGCCGTAGGGCATCTGTGGTATCCCGCACCATCACCACCTTGGGACTGAATGGCTGGTTCCCCAAGACATCTTGGACGAAAAACTCTACCGTTCCGCCATCTTCCAGCCGCCGTGAAAAGGGAGTAATGGCTAGATTCGGACCGCCCACTTGGCTCCAGTTCGTGAGTTTTCCGGTATAAATATCAACCACTTGCTGTACCGTGAGGCCAGGAATCTGGAGGTTGGGATTGACAGCGATCGCGATGCCATCGATCGCCACCGGTAGTTCCAGCAATTTTATCCCTTGGCTCTGCGCCTGCTGCCGCTCCTGTGGATTGAGGGAGCGCGAGGACTGGGCAAAGGCAAGTTGATTATTGAGAACCATGCGAATGCCACTGCCCGAGCCTGGCGTGCCGGTGGGGGGGTTGGTGTAGCGCAGGCGAAAATTGGGCCAAGCTAACTGAATCAGGGGATCGACATCGCGGCGAATCGGTGCCCACGTCGTACTGCCCCCGTATTGAAACGTACCACTGGGAACATTGCTGACATCGCTGAAATTCGCAGCCGCCATCTCTGGCGTACTCTGGGGCACCCCCAAGTTTTCAGTCACCTGTTCAAGGGGATTTTGATTGCCCAGTAACCGAATCACGAGCACCGCCCCCACCCCCAATAGACCACAGGTGAGGACAAGAGACACCAGCAAAGGCAGCAGGTTGCTATTGCGAGACATGGCAAAACCAGTCAAAACTCTGACCCTAGCCTAGCTCAAGGTTGTCCCCACACTGATCTTTTTTTAGCCAATGTTTAGGTTTAGACGCCGTGGTGCAGGGTTTTTACCCACTTGAGACGCTTCGCCCGTACGGCCATACGCAGCGTCGTCGTACTCACCACTGGTAACCAATGGAGCATATAGAGGGTTCCCCGCAAACTTTGCCAAAAGAGTTGCCAGATGCTCACCGATTGTGCCTGCGGAATGCCCCGCAACATCCCCACCATCGAAATCGTAAAGCTCAGTGTCGTCAGGGGTACTAGCATCGGGCTGCGGTGACGCAGTAGAGCCATCAGCAGGTCGGGAATTGTGGCCGTGGGAATGGCGTATTTGATCAAAAACCAGCAGAGCACATCCCAACTTTTTTGCCAGCCAAGGCGATTGCGCAGCAGCGGTTGCCAGTAGTCCAAGTAGCTTTGATAGCCCCCTTCAGCCCAGCGGTTGCGTTGGTGCCACAGCGCCACGAGTGTGGTCACCCCCTCCTCCTGTACCGCTGGATTCATCAGCACGTCAATCTGCCAGCCATGGAGATGCAGCTTCAGACTGAGATCCAGATCGTCAGTAATGGTTTCTTCATTCCAGCCGCCACAGCGCTCTAGAGCTTGCCGCCGCACAAATTGGCCATTGCCCCGCAATTCCCCCATACCCCCGCAGGCGACCCGCTGCTGTTGATAGTAGGCATCGAGGATCATTTCTGCCGCTTGGCCTTGGGTCAGCAAATTGATATTGGCATTACTGATGGCTTTGCGCACTTGCACCGCGCCGACACTGGCCACCTGAAAGCGGTTGACCACCTGTTGCAATAAATCTTGAGGGACGGTGGCATCGGCATCAAAGACACCAATAATCTCCCCCCGCGTCAGGGGCAGGACTTGATTGAGGGCACCGGACTTACCCCCGCCCGCCCCCGGCAGCCGCCGCAGCACTTTGAGGTGAGGATATTGCTTTTGTAGTTCACTCAAAATATCGGGGGTGCGATCGCTACTGTTGTCATCAATAATCCACACCTCGTAGTGGGGATAATCCAAGCGGCAAAGGTTTTTGACGAGGCGACCAATCACCGCCTCTTCATTTTTGGCAGCCACCACCAAAGACACCATTGGATGCACACTTTCTGTGGCCTCTAATGCAGGTAGCGTTTGTGGCTTGGCTCGCCAGTAGCGCAGTGTTTGCAAGCTCATTAGCAGCGTTAGGGCATAGATCAGCCAAATGCCACCCACAATCAGATGCAGGGCGATCGTGCTCCCCCAAATCAGAGAAAGCGCTAGGAAAGCCTTGCGACGGCGACCCTCAGAACGCGGTTGTAATGGAGGACTCTCTGGGGCATCAACCCACTCCGACAGGAGTTCGTCGAGGGGATCGGCTTCGTTGTAGAAACTGTTTTCGGGCCAGGAATTCTCCGGCATAGGTCACCTGATTGAGAAACCAGTACTTATCCACTCCCTTAAAGAAGCTGGGAATGAGATAACACCACACTGTGCAGCCTTCGCAGACGGAGAGTCGGCCTTGGGAGCGGCGATACTCCTCTACCACCTCGGAGGACTTGTACAGCTCGTACAGGCGACCGTTGATGGGGACTCCCTTCTGCGCAAAGTGGTAGCAGGGTAGAAGCAACTCATCATTGGGGGAAATGGCAATCACCGCATCCACCGCCTTGCAACGGGGATTTTGGGTATTGTTTCCCCCCGCACGGATGAGGGCTAATGCTGCCTTATTGTAACCAACATTGTTATACTTCTTCGCATTTTGTTCAATGTGGTCGGCAATTTCAGGGGTGGGGTTCTTCTTGTCGTTGTAGTGTTCATGGGCGGTAAAAGCGGGATTCAACCAAACCCGTACCCCTAGACTTTGGGCAAATTCGGCCACCTCACCAATCCGTTCATAATTTTGAGCAGTGACGGTGTGATTCAGCACTGGATATTCACCAAGCTCAAGGGCAATTTTGACGGACTCCACCAACGTGTCAAAAATTTTCACGCCCCGCGACTGATCATGGGTGGCCGCATCAGGCCCATCGAGGGAGAAGTTCAAGAAATCCACCAAGCCCTGAATTTCCCTAGCACGGCGGGGATAGAGAATCGTGTTGGTCGTCATGCTGGTGATGAAACCCAGACGCTTGGCTTCACGGTAGATGGCTGGGGCATCGGCACGCAGCAGCGGTTCACCCCCCGTAAAGTCCACATATTTGACCCCCAAACGTTTCAAATCGCGGAGATTGGTTTGGATGGCGCTAAAATCAGCTTCTTTGCCCGGTTCCAGTGCCCAAATGTCGCAAAAGTGGCAGCGGGCGTTACAGCGGTAGGTCAGGTAGTAGTTAGCAACCAGTGGACGCATTGAGTCTCTTCCTTAACGAATTCAAGCAAGGCCAAAATGAATAAAGCAGTCAATGAGTTTATGCAAGCAATTGAAAAATTTCTAGACAAAACTTCATCAGAGTTTGAGTTGCTGAACAGTTTAGCACTCTGCTGAGCTGAGGAATGGAGATCTATCCCTGAAGCGGCTGCAAGTTTAGCAATGCTTATTATTGATAAATATTTTTTATATTAAAAGCGTATTGCTATTTGCCTAAATTATCTTTTACCGTGAGGGTATGCGCAATTGTGAGGATAGCCCCATGAATCAACGCCTTGCCCAACGCACGTCTACTTCATTTAACGACCAAAATCCGTCAGTGGCTAATGACTTATCCGATCACAACGCCAGCGATCGCCCACCGCATTTGCCGCCTTATTCCAGCCCAATCTCCCTTTGCCCGCACCCTCTGCTTCTTGGGTCGGCCAGTCATCACCATTCCCCTCTGTGTAAACTCAATCCCTTTTATGAAGAAGTCGTGATGCTGCGGTTTCGTGCCCTCACCGACCTCAGCAATGTCTGGCAAGAGGACATCAGCCAATACGTCTAGGCAGCGAGGAACTTGCAGTTGCTATACGATTAAAATGTATAGCTTTGTATCCATGGTGCCCGTCCCATGCTGAAAGCCCTCTTTGGCGATCCCAATCAGCGCAAGATTAAAAAGTATCAGCCCCTTGTGGTCGAAATTAACCTGCTGGAGGAACAAGTTCAGGCTCTCAGCGATAGTGAGCTACAGGCAAAAACGGCTGAGTTTCGGCAGCGACTCGACAATGGCGAGACCCTCGATGATTTACTGCCCGAGGCCTTTGCTGTGGTGCGCGAAGCCTCACGACGGGTACTGGGGATGCGCCACTTTGATGTCCAGCTCATCGGTGGCATGATTCTCCACGATGGCCAGATTGCCGAAATGAAAACGGGGGAAGGGAAAACCCTCGTGGCCACGCTGCCGGCCTACCTGAATGCCCTGACGGGGAAAGGGGTGCACATTGTTACAGTCAACGACTATCTGGCACGGCGGGATGCGGAATGGATGGGGCAGGTGCATCGCTTTCTGGGTCTGACGGTCGGGCTGATTCAGCAGCACATGGCTCCCCAAGAGCGGCAGAAAAGCTATGCCTGCGATATCACCTATGCCACCAACAGCGAAATTGGCTTTGACTACCTGCGGGACAATATGGCTACGTCCATGGCTGAGGTGGTGCAGCGTCCCTTCAACTACTGCATCATTGACGAGGTGGATTCGGTACTGATTGACGAAGCCCGCACGCCCCTGATTATTTCAGGTCAAGTGGAGCGTCCCACCGAGAAGTACCTCAAGGCGGCTGAAGTTGCCCGCCTCCTGAAAAAAGACGAGCACTACGAGGTGGATGAAAAGGCTCGTAATGTCCTCATGACCGATGAGGGGTTTATCGAAGCTGAAAAACTATTGGGGGTGAGCGATCTCTATGACCCCCAAGACCCTTGGGCACACTATATCTTTAATGCCATCAAGGCCAAGGAACTCTTCCAGCGGGATGTGAACTACATCGTCCGCAATGGTGAAGTGGTGATTGTCGATGAATTCACGGGACGAGTCATGGTGGGTCGCCGCTGGAGTGATGGCCTGCATCAGGCGATTGAAGCCAAGGAAGGCCTAGAGATTCAAAATGAGTCCCAAACCCTCGCCACAATTACCTACCAAAATCTCTTTTTGCTCTATCCCAAGTTGGCGGGGATGACGGGGACAGCCAAGACGGAAGAGGCGGAATTTGAGAAAATTTACAAGCTGGAAGTGACGGTAGTGCCCACCAATCGCCCCAGCCAGCGGCGGGACTTTCCCGATGTGGTCTATAAAACGGAGCGGGGTAAATGGCTGGCCGTGGCCTCTGAATGTGCCGAGGTTCACGCTACGGGTCGCCCAGTGCTCGTGGGTACCACCAGTGTTGAAAAGTCGGAGCTATTGTCCCAACTGCTGCGGGAGTTGGACATTCCCCATAACCTGCTGAATGCCAAACCTGAAAATGTGGAGCGAGAGTCGGAGATCATTGCCCAAGCCGGCCGCAAGGGCGCAGTGACGATCTCAACCAATATGGCAGGCCGCGGCACCGACATTATCTTGGGGGGGAATGCCGACTACATGGCACGCCTCAAGGTGCGGGAATACTTTATGCCTCGCATTGTCATGCCCCCCAGTGACGACCCGATGATGCTGTTGGGGCTGAAAATGGATCGTGGCGGTGGCCAAGGCTTTAGTCAGGCGGCGCAGAAAAACTGGAAAGCTTCACCGGGACTCTTCCCCTGCGAAATTAGTAAGGAGGCGGAAAAGCTGCTGCGCCATGCGGTGGATGTGGCAGTTAAGACCTATGGTGAGCGCAGTCTGCCGGAGTTGCAGGCGGAGGATATGCTGGCGATCGCCTCGGAGAAAGCACCGACCCAAGACCCTGTGATTCAAGCCCTGCGGGATGCCTTTAACCGTATCCGCGAAGAATATGAGGTGGTCACCAAGAAAGAACATGAAGAAGTGGTCGCCCTCGGTGGTTTGCACGTGATTGGGACAGAACGCCATGAATCGCGGCGGATTGACAACCAGTTGCGGGGACGGGCAGGACGCCAAGGTGACCCCGGATCCACGCGCTTTTTCCTGAGCTTGGAGGATAACCTACTGCGCATCTTTGGGGGCGATCGCGTCGCCAGTATCATGAATGCCCTGCGCGTTGACGAGGATATGCCCATTGAGTCGGGACTCCTTACCCGCAGCTTGGAAAATGCCCAGCGCAAGGTGGAAACCTACTACTATGACATCCGTAAGCAGGTCTTTGAATACGACGAGGTGATGAATAACCAGCGGCGTGCCATCTATGCTGAGCGGCGGCGGGTGCTGGAAGGGGAAGACCTCAAGGATCGGGTGCTGGAGTACGCCGAAAAAACCATGGACGACATCATTGCCGCCTATGTCAATCCCGATCTGCCGTCAGAGGAATGGGATTTAGAGGGCTTGGTGGCCAAGGTGCAGGAATTTGTCTATTTGCTGTCGGATCTGCGCCCTGAGCATCTTGCCCAACTGAGTGTACCGGAGATGCAGGCCTTTTTGCATGAGCAAGTGCGCACCGCCTACGAGCAAAAAGAGGCGGAAATTGAGCGCATTCAAAGGGGTCTGATGCGACAAGCGGAGCGGTTCTTTATCCTACAACAGATTGACCTGCTGTGGCGGGAGCACCTACAACAGATGGATGCCCTGCGGGAGTCGGTCGGCCTACGGGGCTATGGCCAAGAGGATCCCTTGGTGGAGTACAAGCGGGAGGGCTATGAACTGTTCTTGGACATGATGGTGATGATTCGCCGCAATGTCGTGTATTCTCTCTTCCAGTTCCAGCCCCAAGTGGCACCGCCCCCAGAGGAGGTGTCCTCGTCCTCAGATCAGGCCTAGCCGAGTTGCCCAAAATTGATCCTTGTTGCTCTGGAGCAATCTGTAGCGCTACGGGGTCAACTATACTGGCAGAGTTTCAGTGGGCAGGGTGTGGCGTTAAGCGTGTTGGCAAGATCGGCTTCTCGGGTTGTTGGCAGTGGGATTGCACTTGCGATCGCTAGCTCCAGCGCCAATATCGCATTACCTCAGGAAATTCAAGGCGATCGCCTGAACTTAAATGGCCGCGACTACCCCGTGGCTTGGCAGCAGTGGCGCGATAACCAAAATCAACTGCGCACAGGGATTAGCGATGGTGGCCTTGCCAATCGCTTCGGGGTTCTTCTTGGGGATACTACAGACCCGTTTCAGCAACCAGTGGCTTGGTTTCAGCCGCAATTTAGCCCCTTGGCGGTGCGCTTTAGCCCCAACGGCATGTATCGCTACTTGGACATTACACCGTGGATTGAGCAATATCAGTGGCAGGTGCAACCCCAAGGGAATACGCTCCAGATCAGTACCCCCCCGGCACGGATTCTCAGTTGGCGGCAGGGACGACAACCGTGGGGCGATCGCTGGGTCTTTGAATTAGACCGCCCCACCCCTTGGCAAGTGAATCGGCTCACCTTTAGCCGCACAGGTCTTACCCCTCGCGATCTCAGCCTGACGATTGAGGCGACGGGACAATTGGCCACGATTCCCAATGTCAAAATTACCGCTACCCCCAATCGCACAGTACTGGAAACACAAATTCCTGGCACGGCTCGCCCAGTGGCCTCAATGCTGCTCAATCCACCGCGTCTGGTGATTGATTTTCGCAGGGATGCGCCCCCCCCGCGTACGATTCAATGGGCACCGGGACTGCGCTGGCAACAGCAAACCGTGACCCTCGGCAATCACCAGTTTCCAGTAGATTTGCTGGTCATCAATCCGCAACAGCCGGGGCTGCGTCTGCGTCCCCTCGGCATGACCCCCACAACCTTGGTGGGCTTAGCAACGGTGCCCGAACTGGCTCAACGCTGGCAAGCCGCCGCCGCCATTAATGCTGGATTCTTTAATCGCGATCGCCAAGCTCCCTTGGGGGCCATTCGCAGTGAGGGCAACTGGCTCTCAGGCCCGATTCTCAATCGCGGTGCCATTGGCTGGGACGATCGCGGCCAGATGGTTGTCGGTCGCCTGAGTTTGCAGCAGCGGGTGAGGACGCCGGCCGGTACGGTGCCCATTGTCACGTTCAATTCTGGCTATGTCCAAGCCGGTCTTGCCCTCTATACCCCCAGTTGGGGCGCAAGCTACCAAGGGAAAACGGGCAGTGAAGTGGTGATTACGGTGCGCAATCAGCAGGTGGTGGGGCAGCAACCGATCCATAACAATCAAGCGATTCCTATTCCCGCAGATGGCTTTCTACTGGTGGCGCGTAACTTTAATTCCGCCTTGGCCAACTTCCCACCGGGAGCTTCCGTGCAACTGGAAACCACGGCTGTGCCCGCTGTGTTTAATAGCATTCCCAATATTGTTGGTGCAGGTCCCCTACTGGTGGATCAGGGGCGAGTGGTCTTGAATGCGGCACTGGAGCAATTTGGAGCAGGTTTAGATGCGCAGGCAGCCCCCCGCAGTGCCATGGGCAACCGCAGTGATGGCAGCATTGTCTGGGTCACCACCCACAACCGTATTGGGGGTATGGGGCCAACCCTCGCCGAATGGGCACAAATTGTGCGGCAGTTGGGCTTGATCAATGCCGTCAATCTGGATGGTGGCAGTTCCACGGCTCTCTACATTGGTGGGGTCTTGGTGGATCGCCATTCGGTGACAACAACGCGGGTCAATAATGCCATTGGGGTCTTTTGGCAGCCAACCCCCTAAAGATAGGCCAAGGGATCGCTGGGTTCGCCATTGAGGCGCACTTCAAAGTGGAGGTGGGGGCCTGTTGAGAGTCCCGTCGAGCCAACTTCAGCAATGGGCTGCCCCTGTTGCACGAATTCACCTTCTCGTACGAGCAATCGCTGGGCATGGGCATAGAGGGTCGTCATGCCGCCGCCATGATCCAAAATCACGGTTTGGCCGTAGCCCCCTGACCAACCGGCAAAGATCACGGTGCCCGCTTCAGCAGCAAAGATGAGGGTGCCAAAATCTGCCCCAAAATCCACCCCAGCATGAAATCGCCGTGTGCCTAAAATTGGGTGAATCCGCCAACCAAAGGGACTGGTCAGCGGTGCTTGAATGGGGTAGGCAAGACGACCACTGCGGGGAAGGGGTGGGGCGCCCCTAGGGACATAACCGAGGCGTTGGTTAATGAGCTGCTGAATGGCGGCACTATCACGGGCGAGTTGGGCTTCAATGGAGGCAAGGGCTTGGCGATCGCTCCGTAGGCGAGCAATGAGTTGCCGTTGGTTTGCAGCTTCGCGCTCATAGATGGCCTGTTGCTGTTGCAGTTGTTGGCGTAGGGCTTGAATGAAGCGCTGTTGCACTTGAATTTGTCGCTCCTGCTGCTGAAGTCGCTGGCGATCGCGAACCAAGGCGGCCAAGTGCTGGCGATCGCGCTCATAGACCTGACGCAGACGCCCCTGCTGCTCAAACCAATCGTTAAGGGTTTCCGCCTCAAAGACCATTGCCCACTGCGGAATCTCGCGGTAGCGTTGGAGCCGCCGCAGGCGATCGCTAATCACGGCCACACTGGCTTCGTAGCGCTGGCTGAGGGTTTGTTGCTGTTCCTTGAGGTCTTTGAGCAGTTTTTCCGCTGCTTGCAGGCGATCGCTGGCCGCCATTAATTGCTGCGTTGTTGTGTCCACATTGGTTTCCAAACTCTCAAGGCGATCGCTCGCCGCTGCCTCAAGGCGTTCGAGTTGTTGACGCTGCTGACCCACCGCCTGCTGGTGCTGCTGATGTTGTTGGATCACCCGCTGCCAATACGCCAAGTTTTGGGAGGGCGCCGTTGCCCAAGCCACTAAAGTGGCGCTGAGGGTCACAAGTACCCCAAGGCAAACGTAGAGGCTATAGCGGTATCGCATCGGCATTGAGCGCCCTCAAATACTGCAAACATTACGTTGCCGTGAGTGGCATTATCCAACCTTTGCTGCCTGCTGCAGAAAGCGAATCGCCCACTGTGGATGGCCGCCCCAATGGAGATGGAGATAACTGGCGTGGAGTTGAGAACTGCCCCAGCCCTCGGCTTGACCGTCCAATTGCCACAGCGGCGTTGGCGGCGGCACACTCAAACAGGAATAGTGAAATTCATGGCCTTGAACCGTCTCTCCTGCCCGCAGACACACCGTTGTTTGTAAAGCCGTGGCTTGGCGATAGCCGAGGGTGAGTTTTTTACCCATGCGGGCAACCGTCGGCAAGTATCCCACCAAAGGATAGTAGTGTCCCTCGCAGGTTTGGATGCCTTGGCTGAGGTACATGAGGCCACCACACTCGGCATAGAGAGCTAAGCCCCCTTCAATGGCCTGCCGCAGTGATTCAAGAAACGAGTGATTCGCCGCTAGCTCTGGGGCAAACACCTCTGGAAAGCCACCCCCCAAGATCAACCCCTGTAGACCGGTGGGCAAGGGGGCATCCCGCAGGGGTGAGACCGGAATTAACGTTGCCCCTAAAGCGTGGAGCAGATCAAGAGTGTCAGTGTAGTAAAACTGAAAGGCGGCATCTTGGGCAACGCCAAGGGTGACTGGGGTCAGGGGGGAAACGCTAAAAGGGGGGGCTGCGGGGGTGGGGGCTGGGGCAAGGAGTGGCGTGAGGCGCTCCCAGTCAAAACAGGTGTTTCCTAAATGGGCAAGGCGATCGCCGAGGTGCTGAAATTCCCCTGATTCGTGGGGCGGCACTAAGCCGAGGTGGCGACTGGGGAGTGCCAAGGCCTGATCGCGATAGATGATGCCGAGAATGGGCACCCCAAGGGGGGCAAGGGCAGCTTCTAACATTTGCCGATGGCGATCGCTGGCCACCCGATTCAAGACCACGCCGGCAATCTGGAGGGAGGGATTATAGTGGCAGAAGCCATAGACCAAGGCCGCCACGGAAGCCGCCTGTTTTTGCACATCCAAAACCAGTAGGATGGGAGCCTGCAAGAGTTGGGCAATGTGTGCCGTACTGCCCTCATGGCTGCCCCCTCGGCCATCAAATAGCCCCATCACTCCCTCAATGAGCACTGCATCCATCCCCTGACTGTAATAGCCCACACAGGCGCGGACATAGTCAGCACTGGTCAAGACCACGTCAAGGTTACGGCAAGGCCGGCCACTGATAGCACTGTGAAACAGGGGATCAATGTAGTCAGGACCCACCTTAAATGTTTGGACGCGCTGCCCCCGTGCCGTTAAGGCTGCATTCAAGGCCAAAGCAACCGTTGTTTTGCCGACACCACTGCGATCGCCCGCTATCACCAATGCCATCGTTAATCCCGTTCCCCAAGAAAAATCAATCTATGGCCACAATCCATCGCAATGCCTGCATTCCAAGGAGATTCCCTGCCCCAGCCGCCGTGAGAGCGCCCCCCACCCCTGTAAGATAGGAGACTAAGCGTGCAGTCAACAGTTGGGTCAAGGTCTATGACAGCGGTAACTTCGGTGCCCAGTTTCTGTGAAGGAATCCAGTATTTTGGCGACGATTGGCCAGACTGGGATCGCTATGGTCAAACACCGCTTCTGAATGCCCAACAGCCTGCCCTTACCGACTTAGACGCCACCGAGGCCGCCTATCAAACGCTGCTCTATGCCGATGCCCTCCGCTATCTGATCTTACAGATGACCGGCAGTAAAGCCTCAGGTCACCCCGGCGGGTTTGCCAGCCAAGCGGAAGCCTATGCCGCCCTAGTGATGTTGGGGCACAAGAATATCATCACGGAAGTGGGGCACCATGCCCCCGGCTTCTATGCCGCCATGTTCTTGGATCGCTCCCTCGAAAAAATGGGCATTTATACGGTTCAAGACCTGCGCGATCGCTTCCGCGAAAAACATGGCCTTCTGGGTCATCTCTCTGGCTATATTCCGGGAATTCTTGCCCCCGCCGGCCCCCTCGGACAGGGGCAGCACTTTGCCATGGCCGCTGCTTGGTTGCACCGCCAGACCCTCTTTCCCTTCACCTTAGGCGATGGCGGTCTGGGGGAACCCTACGTCATGAGCAGTATGGCCCACTTCCACACGGCTTTCCCAGAGGTCACCAACTTCCTGCCTGTCCTCGTGTGGAATGGCTTTAGCCAAGAGCACCACAGCATGGTCTCCCGCAAAACCAATCCCGAAATGATGGCCTACTGGCACGGCAATGGCTTCCAAGAGGTGGTGCTGGTGGATGCCAAGGACTTTGATGATAGCGACCAAGAGGGGGATTACGTTGATAGCACGCTCTTTTCCTTTGGTCAGCGATTGGCCTTCATGCAGGCGGTGCTCAAGGGGGTACAGGAGGCGGCGCGATCGGCTCTCTCCGGCAAGTTAACGGTCTTTATCCTCAAGCAACTGAAAGGCGCCGGCGTGCATGCCAAGGGGGCAAAATCCCATAACCTCTATGCCCAGCACACCCTCGACAACCCCGATATTGTCAATGCCCTGAAAGCCCGTGCCCTGTCTCCCGCTGCTTGGGAACTGGTGCGCCAAAACTGTGTTGCTGCGGCCGGTGGGCCTGCGGCAGAGGTGGTGGTCACTGAGCAGGTCTTAGATTTACCGCCCCTTGGGGAGATTTCCCTTGAGGCCTATGCCTTGGGGGAAAACAAAGTAGCCACAACGGCGATGGGGCGCATGGTGGCAGAAGTGGGACAGCGCGATCGCCGCTATCTGGTCACGAATGCCGATGGCAATGAGGCCTCTGGCATTGGCAACATCAACCAAGCCCTGAAGATCATTCACCCGACCACGGATCCCCTCTACAATCAAGTGCCCAATGGCCAAGTCTATGAACCCCTCAGCGAAGATGCCTGTGCCGGTCTAGCGGCAGGGCTTTGCTTGATGGGCAGCCGCAGTCTTTGGTGCTCCTATGAGTCCTTTGCCATTAATGGTCTCCCCATTTGGCAAACCGTCACCCAAGCCATGGCAGAGCTGCGCCGTCCGACGCCAGCCACAGTAACCCTCTTTACCGCCGGTGCCCTTGAGCAGGGGCGCAATGGCTGGACGCACCAACGCCCAGAAATCGAAGCCTACTACGCTGCCCTATTGCGCAATGGCAATGTCTTTGTCCTCTTTCCGCCGGATGCCAACAGCATTCAAGTGTGCTACCGCTGGGCACTCACAGCACAAAACAAGGGGATTGCCATCTTTGCCAGTAAAACACCGCTGCCGGTGCGCACCACGTTTGCCCAAACCGAACAGGCCCTTGATGAGGGCGCGGTAACCCTCTACGAGTCTGCTAGTGGTCGTGCCACATTGGTGCTAGCGGTGCTAGGGGATATGATTTTGCAGCCCGTGTATAGTGCCCTACCCCAGTTGGAACAGCTCGGCTATCGGGTGCGCATTGTCTCGGTCATTAACCCCCGCCGCCTATATCGGCCTACGGATGTGGCTTGGCAAACCTGTGCCGAACCCGATGGTGGCTTTGCCGATGAGGCCACCTTCCAACGACTTTTTGGTGGTGATGCCCTTTTGGGAGTCACGGGCGGGCCTGCGGCACTGTTGGAGCCAATTCTTTTGCGTGCCACCTGTCCCCGCGATGTCTTGGCTTGGCAACGGGGAGAAACGACGGCTAGCCCCGCCGAACTCATGGCCTACAATGGCCTCACTCCCGAAGCGATTTGCGATCGCGCCCGTTCACTGCTGAAGTAAGTGCCCATGACTGCTGCCCATCAAAAAGCCCGTGCCCTCAAGCCCGGCAGCCCTCGCCCCGCCAAAGCCCTCTGTAGCGAGTGTGGTCTTTGCGACACCTACTATATCCACTACGTCAAAGAGGCCTGTGCCTTCCTCAATCAGCAGTTTGAGACTCTCGAGCAGCAAAGTCATGGCCGTGCCCGTGATCTTGACAATTGGGATGAGTGCTACTTTGGCGTTCACCAGCAGATGATGGCGGCTCGCAAAACCGAACCCATTGCGGGGGCGCAGTGGACGGGCATCGTCAGCAGTATTGCCATTGCCATGCTGGAGTCGGGGCGGGTTGAAGGGGTGGTCTGCGTTCAAAATAGCGAGAGCGATCGCTTTACCCCCAAGCCCGTGATTGCCCGCAGCCGTGAAGAGATTCTCGCTGCTCGCGTCAATAAACCGACCCTGTCTCCCAATCTATCGGTTCTCGAGCAGGTGGAACAATCTGGACTCAGGCGGCTGTTGGTGATTGGGGTTGGCTGTCAAATTCAGGCGCTGCGAGCGGTACAGGACAAACTGGGTCTTGAAAAGCTCTACGTCCTAGGCACTCCCTGCGTGGACAATGTCACCCGTGCCGGTCTGCAAAAATTCCTAGAAACCACCAGCCGATCGCCCGCAACCGTCATTTACTACGAGTTCATGCAAGACTTTCGGGTGCATTTCAAGCACAGCGACGGCTCCACGGAAACCGTGCCCTTCTTTGGCCTCAAGACCAATCAACTCAAGGATGTCTTTGCCCCCTCCTGCATGAGTTGCTTTGACTACGTGAATGGCCTTGCCGATCTGGTCGTGGGCTACATGGGCGCCCCCTTTGGTTGGCAGTGGCTGGTGGTGCGCAACGAGCTTGGCCAAGAAATGCTTGACCTCGTGCGCGATCAGTTAGACATTCAGCCTGTTACGAGTGCCGGCGATCGCCACGCTGCCGTGCAACAAAGCATTCCTGCCTACGATAAAGGCGTCACGCTCCCCATGTGGGCGGCGAAACTAGTCGGCCTAGTAATTGAGCGCATTGGTCCCAAAGGGCTTGAATATGCCCGCTTTTCCATTGACTCCCACTTCACCCGCAACTATCTCTATGTGCGGCGCAACTATCCCCAAAAACTGGCTGCTCACGTGCCCGCCTTTGCCAAAAAAATTGTTGATCAGTATCAACTCCCTGCTCAATAATCGCGACAAAAAAAGCCCCCCTGTGGGGAGCGATATTTGGACTTATCACTAGAGAGGTTTAGGAGCGACCTGTTTAGGCTTCAATGCTTGGGGCAATCATCGCCACAGGAGCCGATTCACCGCTTGCCAAGTCGAGGGGGAAGTTGTGGGCATTACGTTCGTGCATCACCTCAATCCCAATGTTGGCGCGGTTGATGATGTCGGCCCAAGTATTGATGACATTCCCTTGCGCATCCACAACGGAGTGGTTGAAGTTGAAGCCATTGAGGTTAAAGGCCATCGTGCTAATGCCAAGGGCAGCAAACCAGATGCCCACCACTGGCCAAGCAGCGAGGAAGAAGTGCAGCGAGCGGCTATTGTTGAAACTGGCGTATTGGAAGATCAGCCGACCAAAGTAACCGTGAGCTGCCACGATGTTGTAGGTTTCTTCCTCTTGACCAAACTTGTAGCCATAGTTGGTGGATTCGGTTTCGGTGGTTTCACGGATCAGGCTGGAGGTCACCAGAGAACCGTGCATAGCGGCAAACAGGGCACCACCAAAGACACCCGCCACACCCAGCATGTGGAAGGGGTGCATGAGGATGTTGTGCTCAGCTTGGAACACAATCATGAAGTTAAACGTACCGGAAATGCCCAGCATCAGGCCATCGGAAAAGCTGCCTTGACCAATGGGGTAGATCAACAGCACAGCCGTTGCCGCTGCCACGGGAGCCGAGAAGGCCACGGGAATCCAAGGCCGCATCCCCAGACGGTAGCTGAGTTCCCATTCCCGACCCATGTAGCAGAAAATGCCGATCAGGAAGTGGAAAACAATCAGTTGATAAGGACCACCGTTGTAGAGCCACTCATCGAGGGAAGCAGCATCCCAGATCGGGTAGAGGTGTAGCCCAATGGCATTAGAGGAGGGCACCACTGCCGCTGTAATGATGTTGTTGCCATAGAGCAAGGAGCCAGAGACAGGCTCACGGATACCATCAATATCCACGGGGGGTGCCGCAATAAAAGCAATGACAAAGCAAATCGTTGCGGCAAGGAGCGTCGGGATCATGATCACCCCAAACCAGCCAATATAAAGGCGGTTTTCTGTGCTGGTAATCCAATCGCAAAAACGCTCCCACAGATTCGCTGTCTGACGACGTTGCAGAACTGTAGTCATAGTCGTTATGAATCCATGAATAACAACAGAACTTAAGCAGCAGCAACGAACGCTGCAAGCTCCTATTTATTGATTATATGGTTATATTTCTGAGCGGCAAGGGGTTTGAGGTCGGCTTTTATAGAATCAAAAGACCTTTGTCTATCCATTGACTTTTATCAATCTTTTAGATTGACGTTGGGCGGGTAGCAGCGTCTCTGAGACGTGGTTTCTTACCGTGTTGAGCGTGTTAATGCCTGTGGGCTATAACGCAATAAAAAACCGCCCCTAGGGCAGGAGCGGCTGTGTCAAAGTTCAGCAGATGAGTGTTGCTTAGCTGTTGATGCTGGGAGCAATCATGGCCACAGGAGCAGATTCAGCGCTAGCCAAGTCGAGGGGGAAGTTGTGAGCATTGCGCTCGTGCATCACTTCCATACCCAAGTTGGCACGGTTGATGATGTCTGCCCAGGTGTTGATCACGTTGCCCTTGGCATCAATGACCGAGTGGTTGAAGTTAAACCCGTTGAGGTTGAAGGCCATCGTGCTGATACCCAGAGCGGTGAACCAAACCCCGACCACCGGCCAAGCGGCGAGGAAGAAGTGCAGCGCACGGCTGTTGTTGAAGCTGGCGTATTGGAAGATCAAGCGACCAAAGTAACCGTGGGCAGCCACGATGTTGTAGGTTTCTTCCTCTTGACCGAATTTGTAGCCGTAGTTGGTGGATTCCGTTTCGGTGGTTTCACGGATCAGGCTGGAGGTCACCAGAGAACCGTGCATGGCGGAGAACAGTGCGCCACCAAAGACACCGGCCACACCCAATTGGTGGAAGGGGTGCATTAGGATGTTGTGCTCAGCTTGGAACACAATCATGAAGTTGAAGGTACCGGAGATACCGAGGGGCATCCCGTCAGAGAAGCTGCCTTGACCAATGGGGTAGATCAAGAAGACCGCAAAGGCAGAGGCCAAGGGAGCGGAGTAGGCCACGCAAATCCAAGGCCGCATACCGAGGCGGTAGCTGAGTTCCCACTGGCGCCCCATGTAGCAGGAGGCACCCAACAGGAAGTGGAAGACAATCAACTGGTAGGGGCCACCGTTGTAGAGCCACTCATCGAGGGAAGCAGCTTCCCAAATGGGGTAGAAGTGCAAGCCAATGGCGTTGCTGGTGGGCACCACTGCACCAGTGATGATGTTGTTGCCATAGAGCAAGGAGCCAGAAACAGGCTCACGGATGCCATCGATGTCCACAGGGGGAGCAGCGATGAAAGCAATCACAAAGCAAATGGTTGCGGCCAGCAGGGTGGGGATCATAATCACACCGAACCAGCCCACATAGAGGCGGTTATCGGTGCTGGTCACCCAGTTACAAAACCGCTCCCACAAATTCGCGCTTTCGCGACGTTGGAGAGTTGTGGTCATAGTCGTGATAAGTCCAAATATATTTCCCGTTACAAACCCTTGAAAACAGTTATAAACTGCAAGGGCTTAAGCATTAACTTAATATTTGCCCCAAGGGATCGGGGAGAGGCCTAAATTATTGTTAGTAAAGCTAAATAAGTAGTTGTATTTATTTATTTTTCTTAATGATTTTATTTCCATTGATTGCGAGCGATCGCCCCCCCTGAGGACAAGCTCAAGGGTTAAGATATTTTAAGCAACCGTGTTTAGGGCAGGGCCTTCCCATGCGCGTAATTTTAATGACTGGCAAAGGTGGCGTTGGTAAAACCTCAGTGGCGGCAGCAACGGGGTTACGCTGTGCTGAGTTGGGGTACAAAACGCTGGTGCTGAGCACCGATCCCGCCCACTCCCTTGCTGATAGTTTTGACCTTGAATTGGGGCATGTCCCTGTGCCCGTCGCCGAAAATCTCTGGGGAGCGGAACTCGATGCTCTCATGGAACTGGAGGACAACTGGGGTGCGGTGAAGCGCTACATTACCCAAGTCTTGCAGGCGCGCGGGCTAGAGGGCGTTCAAGCTGAAGAATTGGCGATTTTGCCGGGGATGGATGAAATTTTTGCCCTTGTGCGCATGAAACGCCACTATGACGAAGGCCAATACGATGTCTTAATTATTGACTCTGCCCCCACAGGTACGGCACTGCGGCTGTTGAGTCTACCCGAGGTGAGCGGCTGGTACATGCGCCGCTTCTATAAACCCCTACAGCGGATGTCCGTGGCCTTGCGACCGATTGTGGAGCCAATTTTCAAGCCCTTGGTGGGGTTCTCTTTGCCCGATCAAGAGGTGATGGATGCGCCCTATGAATTCTATGAGCAGATTGAAGCCCTCGAAAAAGTCCTCACCGACAACACGCAAACCTCAGTGCGCTTGGTCACCAATCCAGAAAAGATGGTGATTAAGGAGTCGCTGCGCGCCCATGCCTATCTTAGCCTCTATAACGTGGCCACCGACTTAGTCATTGCAAACCGTATTCTGCCGAACACGGTACAGGATCCCTTCTTTGCCCGCTGGAAAGAAATGCAGCAGCAATACCGTCAAGAAATTCACGACAATTTCCGCCCGCTACCGGTGAAGGAAGTGCCCCTGTTTGCTGAGGAACTCTGTGGTTTAGCGGCACTGCACCGCCTGAAGGAGACCCTCTACGCTGATGAAGATCCAGCTCAGGTTTATTACCAAGAGCAAACGATTCGGGTGGTGCCCAGTGATGGCCAGTACAGCCTTGAACTCTATCTACCGGGGGTACCCAAGGAAAAAATTGAACTGAACAAGACGGCAGATGAGTTGAATATCCGCATTGGTAACCATCGTCGTAATATGGTGCTCCCCCAAGGATTAGCAGCACTGCAACCGGTGGGCGCGAAAATGGAGGCGGACTACCTGAAAATCCGCTTTGCTAGTGCCACCAGTAGCTAATTCGGCTAATCAATGACTGATGAGACTTGCCACTGTGACAACAACTGGGCTGGCGATCGCCACCACCAATCTGACTAAAGTTTATCGTTCTGGCCATCACGAGACCCCTGTTCTTCAGGGCATTAACCTGCAAATCCAGCGCGGTTATATCCATCTGCTAATGGGACCTTCGGGGTCAGGGAAAACCACCCTGCTCTCGATTTTGGCTGGCATTCTTGCCCCCACCAGTGGCCAAGTGGTTGTCTTAGGCCAAGAGATTACGCAACTGTCCAAGGCTGCACTGGCAAAATTTCGGCTGCAAAATATTGGCTTTGTCTTTCAGAGTTTTAATCTTTTCCCCGCCTTGACCGCACTGGAAAATGTTGAAATTGCCCTCAATCTTAAGGGCATTAAAGGTAAAAAAGCGAAGGAACAGGCAGCAGCGCTTCTCAAGGCCGTTGGCTTGGGCGATCGCCTCGACTTTGTGCCCGCAAATCTTTCTGGGGGTCAGAAACAGCGAGTGGCCATTGCCCGTGCCCTAGCGGGTGAGCCGCAGATTATTTTTGCTGATGAACCGACGGCTTCCCTGGATTCCCAAAATGGCCAACAGGTGATCAAAATTCTCTACAAGCTAGCAAAGCAAAAAGGCTGCACAGTGTTGATTGTTACCCATGATCCACGGATTACAGCCATTGCCGATCGCATCACCAAAATCGAAGATGGCAAAATTAGCGACGGTTAAGCCTGCTCCCGTTGTACCCAGCGTTCCCAAAGCAGTTGCAGCGTCAGCGCCACCAGACCCACGGCAATAATGCTAAAGACCCCCGTTGCGAGGGTACACAAGCCCACCACAAGGGTGCGCACGGCCACGGCCAAGCTATAAACCAGTTGATTGTGGTAGCTCACTGCGTGAGTGGCAAAGACGTAGGCGATCGCCCCTGTTAGCCGATAAAGGAGAATCCCAAGCGTGCCAGCAATCAGCGCACCAGTTAAACAGCGTAATGGGTTAGTTTTTGGGGGGAGGAGGGTCATGGATGGTATTCACCTTTGTGAGCCGATGATTCCAGAATACGGTAGCCAATGTCACGACGATAGTAGCAGTCGGCAAATTCAATGGCGCTGACGCCCGCATAGGCCTTGGCTTGAGCCGTGGCAAAATCAGGAGCCAAAGCGGTAATGTTCAATACCCGACCGCCATTGGTGTACCATTGCCCCTCTTGCCAGCGCGTTCCAGCATGGAAAACGAGAACCCCTTGGGCGATCGCTGCGGGAATACCCTGAATCACATCCCCCTTGCGGTAACTCCCCGGATAGCCCCCCGCCGCCATCACGACGGATAGAGCTACCTCATTGCGCCATTGCAACGCTCCCAAACTGGCTAAGCGTCTCTCGACACAGGCCAAGAGCACCTCAATCAGAGGGGTTTCCAAGAGGGGGAGGACGACTTGGGTTTCAGGATCACCAAAGCGACAGTTAAATTCCACCACGTAGGGATCCCCTGCGGACGTCACCATCAGACCGGCATAGAGCACCCCACAGTAGTGGATTCCCCGATCCTGCAACGCCCCAAGGGCAGGTTCAAGAATCGTCTGTTGAATTCGTTGCATTAACTCTGGTGTCACCCAAGGGACAGGGGCATAGACCCCCATTCCTCCAGTATTTGGACCTGTGTCCCCTTCGCCAATGCGCTTGTGGTCTTGGGCGGGCAGCAGCGGCAGAATGGTTTTGCCATCCGTAACGGCGAGTACGGAGACCTCTTGCCCCTCTAGTACTGATTCAATGACCACCTGTTGACCAGCGGCGCCAAATTCACCCCCAAAAATCCGCTCGAGGGCAGCGATCGCCTCCCCTTCGGTGGCCGCTACCGTCACTCCTTTACCTGCCGCTAAACCATCGGCCTTAATGACAATGGGTGCCCCTTGGGCTTGAACATAACGAGAGGCCGCCTCATAATTGTCAAACACTGCTGCTTTGGCCGTAGGAATCTGAGCCGCCTGCATGAGCGCCTTTGCCCAAGCTTTACTGGCTTCAATTTGTGCGCCGGCCTTGACCGGCCCAAACACAGGGATGTTCAACGCCTGTAGGTGATCGGCCAAACCCACTGCCAAGGGAACCTCTGGCCCGACAACCACTAAATCAACGTTATTCTCTTTGGCAAATTCACCAATACCCGTGAGGTCGGTGGCTGCAATGGCCACATTCTCACACCGCTCCAGGCAGGCTGTGCCCCCATTACCGGGGAGACAATAGACCTGTGTCACGCGAGGAGAATCGAGTAATTTCCAAGCGATCGCGTGCTCTCGACCACCACTGCCAACGACAACGACCTTCACAGATGCACTCCAAAAAGATAAGCCATATTTTGAAATCAATCTTCAGGAGACTATCAAGTTTATCAGTCAATAGGCAACGTTCTCTCCAAAGGTAAAATGATTGGCTTATTCCTTTGCAGAAGTATTGAACAACAGTTTGAAGAGGTAGGAAAAAGAGAAGAAATATTGTATTCTTCCCTTAAAAGATTAAAAAACAGTCAATTTACTATGGCATCTTTTGGAGCTATTGTCAAGTCTATTCTCAGGCGCCTCAGCCCTTGCGACTATCCCGTCCTGAACTCACAACTGCTCTTCAAAATCTGGCTGACGTACATTTTGGACGCCAGCTTAAACAGTATGAGAGCCTTGTTTTATCGGCTCAATCAGTCAGGAATAACAGCCGTTTTCACAAGGATGACGAGAAACAGTAATCTGGCTATGGCGTAAAGTTACGTCCTATCAAGATATTGACCCGAATAGGAAACGGCTGTTCAGGTAGATATAGCTATTTCGAAAGGGAGTGAGATATTTTCAAGAGGGATAGGCTATACTCAAAGCGTCATGAATGTTACTCAAGAATATGAGCTATAGCTTGGACTTACGAGAGCGGGTTGTCTCCTATATCAAGCAAGGTGGCAAAATCAGTGAAGCGACTCAAATTTTTCAGGTCAGTCGCGCCACCATCCATCGCTGGCTGAAGCGAGAGGACTTAGCGCCCACGGTTGTCCCCCGTCGTCCTTGGAAACTGGATTGGGCGGCCTTAGCAGCGGATGTTGCTACCCATCCCGATGACCGTTTAATCGACCGTGCCCAGCGATCGAGTGGAGTCTGAGTATGGGTGGTCAGCGCGAGGCCAACGAATTGATGGAGAGCGAGCGGGGAAGCGTCAGAAAAGAGAGAGTTTAGTCGCAGGACGGTATAGATACCAGAAAGACTTCATCGCCCCAATGCTGTTTTCAGGATATTTGAATGCGTTATGTGAGTTGGTTGAGTCAGTACTGTTTGCCGGCGTTAAAGAGACCGTCGTTGTTTTAAAGAGACCGTCGTTGTTGATGATGGATAATGCACCGATTCATCCCCAAGGGGGGATGCAGGCAGTGGTGAAAGCGGCGGGTCACGCGGTGTTATTTTTACCGAAATACTCTCCTGATTTGAATGTGATTGAGCACGACTTCAGTGTGTTGAAGCGAGCGCGGATGTATGCAGGGTCAAACAGTTCGATTGATGAGGTGATTCGCAAGTATTGTGCTGGATAATGTCTCATTCTTTATTGGAATAGCTATATCCTGAATCTCACCGGGCGTCTTCGCTACTTCCGCGCGCCATCGCCCGAAGCCGCCGTGCGCGTTCACAGCTTCGCACCACTCTGCAAGATACTGACGCTTCACCTTGTCCTGCTCCGTATCCTGACCCTTTGTTTCTAGAATCAGATGATCACCGTTCTTCAGCCGCACCAGGAAATCAGGCCGATACTTGCGCACCACACCACGATAAACGTAGAGCACTTCGAAGCCTAGGTGGTCATTCTTGACCCAGGCAGCCACCGCGTCACTGCTGTCGAGCGCGAAGGCGTCGGACGCTTCCCATGTGCTGTCGTAGACGCAGACGTTGATATGGGATTTCTCCGTGCGCTCGCAGGGCTTGCCCGTGTACCAAGTGCGCATCTCGCCTGTGGAGCGGATAGGATGATCGCGGTCGAAGACCGGCTCGATGCGATCGGTGTTCTCCTGCCGAACCGCCTCCCATATATGCTGCACGACTTCTTCTCTCGCTTCCACCTCATCAAGCACCTTCGAGGCGATGTGCAGGATGCGCCTCAGAGTCATCAGGAGCGAGCCAGTTCGTGGAGCGCCGCGAGTGCCTGCAACCATTCCCTCAGCGCCCTCCACGCCTCGTCAGGATCGGTCAACGCAACCTCAGCGTGGGCTACCCGCGTATTACGGAATTTGTTAACGCGCTCCAACACCTGGTAGAGTGCGCCGAATTTCGGGGATGAAAAGGTCTGACGGACTGCTTTCCATATCCCATCGGCGAGCATTTCGCTCTGACGGGCGTAATCCAGACAAAAGAGCAGCGTCCCCAGACGTTGGATAGAGCGGCCAAAGACCAAGTTATCGCGTAGATAGCGCTGGTTTTTCTCTAACAGCGACTGCTCGCGCGGATTCAGGTGGCTCAGGTCAGGGCTAAAGAAGGCGATAGAGGCATCTTTGTTTGCCGGGATAACGGGCCTGAGCCGTTTTTCCAAAATGCGCAGGGCATAGTCGTCCAGCGAACCCAGGAGCGGTTGAAAGGCATGAGCCAGGGTAGGATGTCGGGATTGAATCGCATGGTCCAGTAGCGACACAGCCTGGCGCATCAGGTCAGCGATCTCTGCCGGCGGTTGCGCAACGCCGGCTTCTTGCAGGACGCGCTGAAACAAGGCTTCGGATTCCGATTGAACGGTGGCTTTTTGCAGGGGCAACGTCTGTTGCTTTGTTTTCCACTCCTCCAGCAGGGTCTTCAAAGACGGCTCGCAGGTGCGCGCCAGCTCTGCAATGGTGGTAGCTGTTCCCTGCTGGAAAAGGTGATAGGGCACATAGAGGTAATGCCAGCGCGCCTCCTCGCTGGATGCAGTCTTGCACCACTCCGCCGCAGCGCTGGCTTTGAGCGGTACCAGCTCATCCTGGCGGCCCTTCAATTCCACCAGATAATGGTCACCACCTTCCGCGCGTACAATGAAGTCAGGGACATAGAACGCACGTTGGCCGTCTGGCTTCAGATAGTCTATCATCAACTTCTGTGGACCAGCGTTTTTTGCAAAGGCCACCACGTCTTGCGCCGTGTCCAGAAAATCGGTGAACACCTGCTCAAAATCGTTGTCACAGGGCACGAGGTTGAACATGGTGCGCTGTGCGGGCAGGGCAGGGCGCTTGTTGTGGCTGGTAGCCTGATAGGGTTTCCAGGTGGAGAGACGCTGCCCGCGGCTGATGCGCTGGCGCTTTTTCTGGCGCACCGTCTTTTCCAGAATTAGCGGCGTAAAGGTGGCGCGGATGTGTTCGAGCACATCCAGGTCACGCATCCGGTGGTCTACTTCGCCGCTATACAGGCCCACCGGGCGCTCAAACAGTACCTCGGCGATAAAACGTTCGACCAACGGAGCCAGTACCTGATGTGGGTTGCTGATACGGCAGGTGCGCCCCAACATCTGGGCAAAGTAGGCCGGCGCCGACCAAGCGTTGTTCAACAGCCCAGCATCCAACTTCATCGTGGCCACGATCTCGTCGGTGAACAGGTGTCGCTCTTTATACTCAATATACTCAATGGGGCCTTCCCGTTTTTCCCCGATGGGTAACGGCTGGAACCTAGCGTGAAACGCCTCACGCACCTCCTCAAAGGTCAGCCCCTGCAGATCCTGGGTGGTCTCAACGGCATCGGTAAGCAACGGGATTTCGATCTCCAGTGCCTCCACGTCCTTGTGCTCGTGGTCCACGAAAATCGTGACCGTCTGCTTGAAGACCTCCCGCACCGGCAATACGGCAATATCCAGCCCCTCTTGTGCCAGTTCATCCTCATAGAGTTTGCGGAAGGCAGGATGTTCAATAACAGTAACGATCTCCGGCGTCTCACCCAGGGGGAACATGCGGCGCAGGCCGCGCCCTAGGGTCTGTTCCGGTAAGATGCCCGATTTGGCGGAGTAAGGGCGCAGGGGCACGATTGTGGTCACGTTGCGCACATCCCAGCCCTCGCGCAGCATCATCACCGAAACCACGCAGCGGAATTTGCTATCGGGACTATCCAGTTCGCGGGACATCTCGCGCAGCGCCCGGAGGTCGTCCGGCTTCATAGCCGTTTCGTTTTCCACGAATTCCTTATAGGTTCTGCCGCCGCGGGTCACCTTCTTGATGCGGCCTTTCAGGCGGGTATGGATGTTGAGCACGCGCCCTTTGAGCAAGGGGAAAGCATCGCTATCCAGATAATCGGCGATTTCGTTGGCAGCCTGGGCGTCCTCCGTCATCACAAAGAGCAAAGGTTTGCGCACTTTGCCCAATTCATCGTAGGTTCTGGCATAGCGCTGATAGCCTAATTGCAGGTGCATTCCGTAGCGTTCGTGGGCCGGCGTCTTCTTATCGCCGCGCACGACGAGTTCCTCCGATTCGCCTAGGACTGGCACTTTGACGATGCCAGCATCCACCGCTTCACCCAAAGGGAAGTCCACCACGATGTGACGAAAGAGCGAGCCGTCGTTGTGTTTGGGCGTGGCCGTAAAGTCCAGTTGCAGACACAGGCCTCGTTGGCCGCGCCGAAGGCTTTCTTCGTGCAGGGCGTCAATGGCACGGTTCCAGGCAAGGTCGGGATCGTGCAGGTGGTGGGCCTCGTCGTTGAGCACCATCAGGCGCGGATGGGTGGTGATGCGCGCCCGCAGGCTTTCCCCCGTGTCCAGCGCCCGGCCACGCACCACCGGCGGCCCAAAAATGGCGGACGCCCCTTCCTCAGATGTCTCCCCGCCGTTGTCGCGGCTGGGATAGAGACGGTGGATGTTGGTCAGGTAGATGGCGCCGGTCGTCGTCGCGCCGCCGGGTTCATCCTGCAGCACCACCTGCATCTGAAAGTCAGTCCGCCATTCTTCCGGGATAAGCGGGTCCGCATAAAAGATGGCGCAATTCTCAAAGTCGTCTTTCAGGCGCTCATAGACGGTCAGGTTGGGCGCGATGACCACGAAATGCCGCGCTAGGTCGGAGTTCGGTTCGTAGAGGCTGTGAAAGTAACTCCAGACGACGGCAAGGCTCATAATCTTGGTCTTTCCCGCGCCGGTGGCGATCTTGGCGCAGTACCTCGCCCAGCGATCCTGCTCCGGCGGGATGCCCAAAGCTAGGTCGGCCAGTTGTCCATCGCCGAATTCAGTGAGCAATCCGGCCACGTTGCGCACGCGGCGCAGTTCGTAGAGATAGATGAAGGTCTCGATGGCCTCCCGCTGCGCCCAGTGATAGCGGAAAGGGATCAGGTCGCCGGCTTCGTTCTTGACCAGATGCTCGTTGTTGAACCAGTGATTCAGCAGCGTGCGGGAAGTCTCGCAAACGCCGGCATAGCCGCCCCGCCGCCAGGCATCCACCTCGGCGCGGATAGCGCGCACCAGCGGCATCTTGCTAGGACGGCGCCCCGGCGCGATGATGGCCGGTTGCCCGGGCTGCGGGTTGGGCAGGCGATGCATCGTCGGCTCTTCCCACGGCTTGAAGAGCGGCTCTAGGGCAGAGACATTCTGCTGCGTGACTTCAAAGGGCATATCTACACCTCCACATTCAGCACCACGGTGGTATCCACACCGAAGACATCAATCACCTTCACTGCGATTTGATGTTTGCCAAGCGCTTCGTACGTCCAGCCCAGATCGCTGCGGGTCTTGAGCGAGCGGTCTTTGCGGGTGCGGAAGTCCTGCCAGTGGTGCTCGAAGGGTTTATCGGGCGAGTAGTCAAAGTCCACCGCCCAGAAGTCAATGAAATCAAAGGGGCTGCGCACGGCTCGCTCGCGCAGGGCGGCCAACTCGGCTTCGGGCGCCTCTGCTAAGGCCGGGGTGAAGCGCACCAGCTCCACATCAACCTTGCCATCCTTGACGATGGCGCGGGCTTCCAGCGCGCCTGCCTCGAAGAACTGCACCTCTCTGCGGTTCGGCTCCATGATCTCGCGCGGGATGTATTTCAGGCGGATGACCACGCCGGTCTCGGCTTCCAGCGCCTCCTTTTTGCGGCTGAGTTCCATCTCAAATTCCCAGGCCAAGCAGTGCACCTCGCGCCCGCCGACCTGACGCACGGCTTCGGCCACGGCGCGCAGTTCGTCATAGGAGAAGATGCTGTCTATCTGATCCACATGGACGTAGGCGGGGCCTTTCTTGCCGTACAGCAGCGGATGGGGCGGGTTGTCCAGCGGCGCCGCCTTGTAGAACTGCAGCACGATGCGGCGGTGCTCCCCATCGGCGCCCTTCAGCCGCTCCAACTGCCACCACTGCCGCTCGTAACGCCCCAGATTGTAGACATCGAAGGAGCGGTAAGGCTTTCCCGCTTCGTGCAGTTCGCGCTGCACCTGGATCAGCCGTTTGCGCGTGGTGTGGATGGCGTAGCGCCCTAGGTCCACGCCGATCCAGCGGCGCCCCAGTTTCTCCGCCACCGCCAGAGTAGTGCCGGAGCCGCAGAAGAAATCCGCTACCAGGTCGCCTTCGTTGGATGAGGCGAGAATGATGCGTTCTAGAAGGGCTTCCGGTTTTTGAGTTGGAAAACTTTCACGCTCAGGCTGGTTACCTCTAAGCGCAGGAATATCCCACACATCGCGGCAATTAACAAGAGTATACTGTCCGTTCTCGTCTGTGTGAATTTCTATGTTGGAGAATCCGTACTTGTGCATCAGATAAGATTTCTCTTTGAGGGGAATCCATACCGCAGCCATTGGGTTCTTGGCGTAAAAATGGATAGTATCGTGCTTCTTCCCAAACCCTAATTTTTCTGGCACACCCCCTGTTTTGTAAAACCAAATGACTTCATTAACATAGTTATCTGGTGAGAATACTTGGTCAAGGAGCAGTCGGAGATAACCTGTTACTCTATAGTCACAATGCACATAAATACTCCCCCGCTCACTGAGCAAATCTCGCATCAGGGTCAGCCGCTCATACATCATGTGCAGATAAGAATCCGTCCCCTTGCCCCAGGTGTCGCGGTAAGCCACGGCCTCCAGGATGGACTGTTCCTTCTGCACCGCGTCGCCCTCTTCGCCGATCTGCACCTGCATGGTGAAGTCGGCGCCCACGTCGAAGGGCGGGTCAATGTAGATCAGGTCAATCTTGCCGCGGAACTGCTCCAGCAGGGCGGCCATCACCAGTTTGTTATCACCCCAGACGAGCATGTTGCGCCAGTCGTCGCGATGGGCTTGCTGATGAAACTCCTCTTCTGAGAATGGCAAGCCCAGTTGTCGCGCCTGGGCTTTGCGCGCATCGCGTGGCTGGTCTATCGTCTCGATGCGCTGCAAGGGCAGCGGCGACGTGGGGAGCTTGACGGGTCGGCGGTTGCCGTACTCGTCGTACTTCCCTTCCCAGACCAGCTCGGTCTTCATACGGGAGAGGGGATGCGGGTTGTCTGGGCCCCAGTCACACTTCTTTTCCATCATTCACCTCTTCTCCTTGCGTACTGGATCTTCGTCCTTGCCCTCCCTGACCCCGCGTTTGTCCACAGACTTGCGTTTCTTGATCTGGTCTTCGCTTTCCCAGGCGAGGGCGTGCCAGTTGCGCACCAGCACTTTGCCTTGGCGCAATTTCTCGAGCAAGGACGAGGGCTTCGTAGTAATTGCCGTCCGCGGCGGGGTAAAGCACTTCCAGACGCTTTTTGACCGTCAGCCCCGGGGCGATGACCAGCACGTTTTTGGAGAAACGGGCATCCTGCGGGTTGGCCACCTTGTTCAGGACCTGCCAAGCGATGACCAAGGCCATGACGATGGTCTTGCCCGAACCGGTGGCCATCTTGCAGCATTGGCGGATGTACTCGCCGCCATCGCCGGGGATTTCGATGCCGGTGCGCTCAGCGGGGGCGGCCTCGGTCAGCCAGATGAGCGTCTCCACCGCCTCCAGCTGGCAGAAGAAGAAGCGCCGCCGGTCAAAGTTTTCGGGGTCGGTCCAATGTTCCAGCAGCCGCTTGGTGATGCTGGTGACGCCCGGATAGCCCGCCTCGCGCCAGGCCTTGACGCGCGGGCGGATCTGGTTGACCAGCGGAATCTCGACGAAGATGCCCGGGTCATCGAAGGCTTTTGAGCCGGGCGTCGCCACCACGTACCCCGCCGGGCGGCGGCCCTCCACCAATTCGAAAATACGCGTCTCGCGGTCGTAACGCCAGTGCCGCTGCGGCTCCTCGTAGGGCGAGTTGATGATCAGGCGGTCAATGGTGGTGCTGGGCATCAATTTTCCTCTCTATTTTCATTCTTATTAGCAAACTCCATGATCTTATTGCAAAGCTTCTCGAGAGAATCCGATTTCTTGCCAGCATCCCAAGCTATCTGGAGTCTCGATGCAATGTGCAACGCGTTCTTCTGTAGATTCCCGGCAGACCCGTATTTAGCATCTGCCTCAGATCGAAACTCATCCCAGTTCTCTTTTCCAATCTCTTGCTCAACCACCTGCCCGATGTCTGAGGACCACATGACTACAGCGGCCCCCCAGAACGTACTGGTCGGGAACGGCTCAGGATCAGATACACCGCATAACTTGAGGATTGCGCTGTTGTCTCTGCGGTGTTGCTCCCTGCTTCCGTTTTTGTCCGGCTTGTCGCCGTCCGAATCCAGTACCGCGAGAGTCGGGATCTGCAGGCACCTGGCTACCGCGAGAGGTTGAAGCATCCGACTTTTTCCACCGGTGGGGACAATGTGACAGCCGAGTCGTCTGAACTCATCCCACCGGTTGAGCAAGTGAAGGTAGGTGGTCAAATATGCAGTATCCTCTAGCCCCTCGACGAATACGATCCTAGACGCGAAGAATATTTCGCTGAGCTCAGGCTGGAGTGCTTGATGGATCTTTGCCAACTGCTCGCTCGGTTCGACAGGTTGCTGGCCTTTCACAGCCGCAATTTGATTTGCCACCTCTTGATGGGTGGTCCTAGTAATAGACGAAGCACCATTGACCTTGCGGACCATCCGGACACTCTCGAATCTCTCACCTGATATGAAGTATGGACTGTGGGTTGTAACCAAGATTTGAGAGTTCTGTTCGCTCAGCTTCACGAGCACGTTATAAAGATGCCTTGCTTGTGGGGGATGCTGATAGAGCTCCGGCTCCTCACAGGCGAGAATCAGCCGTGGATCTGCGTCGTCTCTGTCAGAGAG
Organism: Thermosynechococcus sp. HY213; assembly: GCF_031460975.1. Lineage (NCBI taxonomy): Bacteria > Bacillati > Cyanobacteriota > Cyanophyceae > Acaryochloridales > Thermosynechococcaceae > Thermosynechococcus > Thermosynechococcus sp. HY213. The sequence continues at coordinate 74,352 of NZ_JAVKVB010000003.1, forward strand.
TTCTTGGAGCAGTGCGAGAATAAACGAACGTTGAAGCCCGTGCCCGAAACGTGTAAGCTCCCCTTCAAACCCTGCCTCACCGAGAATGGCCTGAGCAAAAGGCTCATCAACACGTACCGCCTTTTCGGGGTCTTGGTACCATTGCACTCGAAGCGTTGCGTCTTGATGCGCCCACTGCACAAGCCGATTTCGCAGAGCTGTAGATATTTCGGTTAGCTGTGCCTGACTATCGGCAAGGAGTTGTCTGTACTTCTCCTGCATTTCCTTGCGGATGGGATCAAATGACTCCCTGAGGTTGACTTTGGACCGAACCGTGCGGCTCAAAAGCTTCCCTAGGGCTGTGTCCTTAGACTCTTTCTGCTCGCTAGCCGCTTCCTTCACTGCGGGCACGTACACCCACTGGATGTATTTCTCGAGAAGGTTTTTACCCTTTGATACACCATAGAATTCGTCCGCACTAGGGAGTTCTTCGCACAATTCCGGGTGCTTTTCTTCATACTCACGAAGTGCTTGGACCATTGCATCCTTTGTGCCAGGATGCGGAAGATCAGGGTACTTCTCTCGCACCCTGGTGTATATATCCTTCAGCTCAGCAACCTTTTTCCCAGCTTTTTCGGCTTCAAAAAACAGCGCGAAATCCTTGATAACCATCCGGCGACCGTACTGCTTTACTTCGGCTGTGTTTGCAACAGGATCAAATTGTGCCTCAACTGAGACAACCAATTGATCATGGCGCACATAATGCTGGAGTTCATTCTTAGCTTCCTCTGAGAAGTCTGTAAAAGTGATCGTTATCTCGATAGGATCCGTTGTGTTTTTGGCATGGAAATCCTCCTCACTGAGCGAACGCGTGTTGAGACCGGGTATCCCTGATTCACCAAAGAAGACGTTGAGGGCATGCAGGACACTTGACTTCCCTGAGCCGTTGGCTCCGACGAAGCACGTGTAGTCATCAAGTTCGATAGTCTGTTCCTTTATCGAGCGGAAGTTTCGAATGCGGACGGATTTGATCTTCATGTGTCAATCTCCATAATCTTCAAACTCTCGATCCCCCGGTCGTCCACGATCTTGACCGCGATGCGCTTGTGCTCGCCCGGCTCGAATGGCAGCGACACCGTGCCGCGATAAGCCTCAATCAGTTCCTCGTCGATCTCGGCCTTGAGATTGCGCGCCAGTTTCGCCCAGCCTTCGCCCTCGCCCGCCATCGGGAAGAAGACTTGACGCGGGTAGAGGCTGCGCCCATCATAGTCGGTATCCAGCATCCAGACGGCAATCTTGTCCGCCCCGCCCGACTCGACCCCGCCCGTTTTCGTGTTGTAGTAGTCGAAGCCGTGCACCTCGACCACGTATTTGTCGTCGTCCTCCCGACGCACTTCCACGTCCGGCTGGCCGATGAGCCAAAACGATTCGTTGCTGGCGCGCTTTTTCTTGAGGTCGTCGGTGAGCAGATCGGCGTTCATCTGCACCTTCAGAAACTGCATACCCGCGAGTTCCGGCTTCATCTCGTCAATATCCTTGGCGGCTTCCGGGTCGAACTGGAAGGCGGCGAAGACCAGCAGTTTCGGCTTAGGGACAAGCTGCTGGGCTTCTTCCCATGCCCGTTGCACTTGGCGCTGTTCCAGCGGCGCGTGTTCAGGGCCGAAGGAGACCACCACGCGCATCGGGCTGTCGGCCGGGCCGGTCTCGCGCACCGAATCGGCACCTTCGTCGCTGGGGCGCGTCTCGCCGTCGGCGTGCAAAAAGCGGCAGCCGGGCAGCGGCTCTAGGCGCGCGAAGCGGATGTACTGCCCCGCCTTGCCGCGGATGCCGGCGCGCAGCAGTTCGTCGCGCCATTCGGCCTGGCGCAGCGTCTCGCCCGAGCGGGCGATGGATGTGTCGGCTGGTTGGGATCTGGCTTCGAGAATCTCCTCCGGCGACTTGACCGCCGGCGCGGGCACCGCCTCCACGGTGAACGGCCCGGTCACGCGCACCTTCTTGCGGTCTACGAAGGGCTGGTCGTAGAGCGTCTCCTGCGGCGCGTGGCGGGCGATCGCCTCATTCATGGCCTTTTGCATCGCGCGGCGGGCGGCATAGAAGGCGTCAAAAGGCTTGCGGGCCGCTTCGGGCCAGTCGGCAGGGAACTCAAAGGGCACCTCCCACTCCACCAGCTCATTGACCTTGACCGCCTGGCCGGCGGGCATAGTGAAGGTGGCGCTGTCCGGCGCGGCAAAATCCACGAATTGCCCGGCGCGGCCGCCTTGCGTGACCTTGAAACGGGGATAGCCCTCACCCCCGGCCCACCTGCCCCCGTCAGGGGGTCTCCCAGCGGGAGAGGGGAGACGGAGCGCGGCGTTGAGGTCTGCCAGCGCCTGTTCGATGGCCGGGTGCATGCGGGCGTAGATGCCGTCGATCTCTGGGTTGTTGGCGATGGACTTGAGTGTCACATGCGGCACGGTCTTGTACTTGAAGCCGCTGCCCACCCCCTCTTCGGGATGCGCCAGCTCGTAGTAGTCGAAGGCCGCGGTCATCAGGCGCTGGCGGGCGAGGGTGAGCGCCACGCGCGAGGTGTCGCAGGTGATCCAGCGCCGGCCCCACTGCTCGGCCACATAGGCCGTCGTGCCGCTGCCGCAGTTGTGTACGGCGCAGACTTCCGTTATAAACGAGTGAGCGTCCTCTACTTCTAAATCGTAAACCTCTTCCTCGGACAAGTCTCTAACCACCTCCACAAGGCGCACGGGAACGCGGTCGGGACCGTGGAACAGGATGTCTCCCTCTTGTATCTGCTCTGCCTCCATCCACTGGGCATACTCTGGCGAAAGTTGCTCTTTACACGCCTGTCCAATAGCAGTGCAAACCCCTTCGAGATTATGCTCTACTTCTGCGGCGGGAACACGCAGCACTTTTAGATTCAGCGCGTGCATGAACTCATCGCGGACACGGTCATGTTCCATGGCGGCCGGAGTGCCATGAGCCATGGCGCCGTCCACTTCTACCACTAAGGCAGCTTCACGGCAATAGAAATCGGCGATATAGGGGCCAATAGGGTGCTGACGTCTGAAGGTAAAGCCCAACCCATTGCCTCGCAAGACTTTCCAAAGTTTCCGTTCAGGCGGAGTCATTTCCTTGCGGAGTATTTTGCTTCTGCCGCGCAGCGCCTTGGGAATACCTGACCAGTCGGAATGTCCACCCAGGCTGTGCGGTCGTCTGTGGGCCAACACCCTGTGATCGGGCGTAAGCCATAGGGTTTGCCCGCTAAGGTCGTGCCGGATGCCGATCATCACGCCGCGATACATTCGCCGTATCGTGCGCACGACGCGATGGGGCAAGCCGTCATGCGCCAGCAGGTAGTCGCCGGGCTGGATGTCTTCGATGGCGATGAGGGTAGCCCCCCTGTCATCCCCCCGCACGCGGGGGGATAGGGCTTCTCCCTCCCCACGTGTGGGGAGGGTCGGGGAGGAGCCGCAAACCCACACCCTCGTCCCCTTCCGCACACAGGTCGGGTCGAACACCAGGTCGCCAAGGTCGGTGGTCAGCGGCAGTATCATTCCAAAGGTTGTCAATCTGCTGGAGAGGAAAATCATCAAAGCATTGCTTGTATCTTGGAATGTTGCCGGTGTCGTATAGTCTGCAAGCGGTAATAAGGCGTTGCATTCCCTCCCTATGTGTGCGCCAGCTTTTCCTTTGTGCGGATATGATCCTTCCTGAGAACTCAAAGTCATAGGTGCAAGACTCGGTGTAACCAGAAGACTTGAGGTCACCCAAAGCCAGCCTCTTTGATCCTTCAATTTGGTCAAGCTCGGTTGACAATGCACGAATTGGTTTTACCTCTCCACTCGGCAACTCTACGAATCCAAACCAGGATTCATCAAGACTCTTCTCCGTGTAAAGCTGCCTATATTTCACGCCCTCCCTGTTTTTCGCATACCAAATTAATGATATCGTGAACTCTCGGTAATTCTCCAAACCCAAGAGGCGATGTTTTGCGGAAAGATATTTGTCTTACAAAATTCCCCGCCCCGAACACCTCATCCATCAACTCCCGCACGTGGTGCACGTTCTCGTCACTGATCTGCACGAAGATGCTGCCGCTCTCGGTGAGCAGTTCCCGCGCCAGAAGCAGCCGGTCGCGAAGATACGTGAGGTAGGAGTGGATGCCCAGCTCCCAAGTATCGCGGAAGGCGCGGATCTGCTCCGGCTCGCTAGTTAAGTCCTCGTCCTTGCCGTCCTTCACGTCGCGTTTGTTGACGAAGGGCTGGAAGTTGGAGCCGTAGCGGATGCCGTAGGGCGGGTCAATGTAGGTCATCTGCACCTTGCCGGCCATGCCCTCCTTTTCCAGCAGCGAGTTCATCACCAGCAGCGAATCGCCGGCGATCAGGCGGTTGCTCCAGTCGTGCTTGTGTTGGTAGAACTCGACGGCCTTGTGCAAGGGTTCTTGGTGCTCGACCTCGAACAACCCCAGTTGCACCGGTTCCTGTTGCCCATTTTTCTTGCGCACCGCCTCGATAATTGTGCGCGGGTCAATGCGCTCGTGGACGTGCAGGGAGACGGTAGGAACTTCAAACGAGGTATGCTCGGCTTTGCCCGCCCAGACCAGTTGCGGGTCGAGGTGCGGGTCGTAGGCGTAGCGCTTTTTCTGCTGTCCGGTGTCGGGGTCGGTTTCGGGCGTGACCAGCCCAACGGGCAGGTTGTTGACGCGCGCTTTGTCCCGATGCTCGTAGGGTGCGATCGGACGCTTGGTCTCGGTCTTCTTTTTTCGGGCCATCAAGTCCTGTCTGCAGATTGGTGGTTTTGAAAGCTAAACAGTAATTAAACTGCAATAGTAGATACGTATGCAAGGACTTAATTTGTAACGATAAACAGCATAGAGACCCCATACTTAACCTGCTATCTAAGCAAAATACCCAAACAGAACAATGGCCTGAGTATCGAAAGTGAGTGCGCTTTTACCTGCATTTCTGCAACAAGTATGAGTCGGATTCTGGCAGCCTGCACTAGCTTCCAAGAGACAGACGGTGAAATAACAGGCTGAAGCCCAGCAGTCGATTGGTTATTACAGACCCCTCCTCTCGCCATTTAGTCAACCAAGGGGAAAAGCCCACTCCGAAACCATGGAATCTGTCACTGCTGATGAGAAATCAGGTGCTCCCATTACGGAAGTAATACCAATTAAACTATCTTTCAACGTTTCTGCGATGAAAGTTAATCAGGAAACAGTTTTTGCAAAGCCTCCTCTAGGGTAGGTGCCATCACAATCCGCTGGTTATCCATAACAATGACCCGTGCCAAGGTGGGCAGTTGATTTTGATCGGCTTCGAGGTAAATGGGTTCGACGTAGAGGAGCGATCGCTCGATGGGGATAATGAGGAGATTTCCCTGCACCGATCTTGACCCTTGGCGATTCCAGAGGGAAATTTGCTGTGAAATCATTGGGTCTTGATTGATCCGCGCCTCCATTTGTTCAGGGCCAAAGACCAGTTCTTGCTTGGGAAAGACGTACAGCAGGAGCTTGCCATAGTTTTGACCATCGGAGCGAGCCGCTAGCCAACCAATGAGGTTGGGACGATTCACGGGCGTAAAAGGAACAAGCAGAATAAACTCCTCAGTGTAGCCAATGGGCAGCTTGGTAATCAGATAGTAAGGGGCAACGGCTTGGGGCTTTTCGCGGTAAATCTCCTTGGGAATTTGCCAGAGGTCTTCGCGGTTGTAAAAGACCACGGGATCCGTCATGTGGTATTTCAGGAGTTGTTCCGACTGCACCTGCATCAAATCAATGGGATAGCGAATGTGGCGGTAGAGGCGGTGGGGCATGGCACTCAGGGGATGAAAGAGGGTTGGAAAAACCCGCTGCCACGTGCGAATTATGACATCGTCGGGTTCCACCACATAAAACGTGACATCGCCGTTATAGGCATCCACCACCACTTTGACAGAGTTGCGAATGTAATTAAAGGAGTGCTCGCCGGGATCGCCATAGGGATAGTAGCGACTGACGGTATAGGCATCAATAATCCAGTAGAGATAGCTCACCCCTGTGGCGCTAGGACTGGCGGCAATGTCCTGTTCAGAGCGTGGATCGGCGACCACAAGGTAGGGTTCACTGTCAAAACGTAAAAAGGGGGCGATCGCCCGCACCCGCTCTTGAATTAAGCGACGAAAAAGTACCCGTGAGTCCGGTCGTAAATTGGGGGTCAACAGCAGTTGCCAGTCACCAAAATAGACACCGTAGACCAAGCGCCGCCACCAACTGGCAATGGGAACCCCCCCCGTACCGTCGTAGTGGTTATAGACATTTTCGGCGCCACGGGGAAAATCCAGCTCTGGAACCGCCGAAGGGGCAAAGACATAGGTATGGGTAAGTTCACCGTAGTAGATCCGGGGGTAGAAAAAGGGAATGCTTTCACGGATTTGCGGCGGATCGACCAGTAGCTCACCCGTATCGCCAATATCGCGGACAAAGTATTTGGGCAGACCATTGGCTTCGGCGGTATTCACGGGACTCATGGTGAAGCCATAGCCGTGGGTAAAGACCAAGTGCTCGTTAATCCAAGTACGGGCAAAGCGCTGAACCGCACTGTAGTCCACTTCGCGAGCGGCAATGAGGACTTGGCGAATTTCTGATTGGTCTTGCTCAGGGGATAGTTTGAGATAGTAGCGATCCAAAAAGGCCGCTGGAAACCGATAGTAGGAGCGCAGTTGTTGCAGTTGCCGGTTCGTTTCTAAAAGGGGGCGGGTATCCCAAAGGCGGATATTGCGGGTGGTGGCGGCGTTGGCAGCAATGATCTCGGCGTTGAGGTTATTTTCCGGCTGAAAGGGTTCGACCCGCATTTTTTCAAGGTTAAAGCCTTCGCGGGTGTGGGTAATGGTGCGTTGAATGTAGGGGAGTTCCCGTTGCAGTTGATTGGGTTGAACAATGGCCGCTTCAATGGCTGTGGGCAGGAGCCAATCGGCAATCAGGATGACCACTAAATAGCCCAATGTAAAGCCAAAGAGGCCGGGGGCGATCGGTCCTAGCCGCCGCTGCCCTTCGCCGCCCCGTCGAATCGCTGACCAAGCCAGTAAACAGGCGACGCCAAAAGCCGAGGCTGAAAGCCAACCATAGAGGGGTAAGCGTACAGTGACGTCGGTATAGCCGGCGCCAAAGGCAGCCCCATTGGTCGAATAAAGAAGTTTGTAGCGTTCTAGCCAGAAGCTAAAGGCCACTGTGGCAAAGACAAAGGCACTTAAGCCCTGTAAATGCCGCCGTTGCGATCGCACGAAGCCGAGGAATTTGCCATGACTGAGACTTTCATTGGCAAGGAGATAACCCAAGGCCGTTCCCCCTAAGCCGACAACACTGAGGTTCACCAGCCATAGGCGCAACAGTTCCCACAGGGGGATTTCAAACAGGTAAAAGCTAATGGAATGGCGAAATAGCGGTTCCGTATGGGGATCACTGGCGGCAAACAGTCCCTTGAGCACCACCGGCCAGCTCAGGCAGGCGATCGCCCCCATGGCAACGCTCAAGAGAATTGCAACCCCCTGAAAGAGGCGCAGGGGCAACCACAACCCCAGTACCAATGCCGCCAAACTCGGCACGAGTAGCCAAGGATTCTGCACCACTAGAAGTGATAGCTCTGCCACCCGCCAGACACTCAATTGCGGCAGCAGAGGGCTGTTAAAGGTGATTTCTGAACGCTGTTGCCACAGTTGCAGCGCGATCGCCCCAATGTGGTAAGTAGCAACAATTAGCAGCCAAGTTAAACCGCTAGCACACAACAAAAGCCGCCACAGCCCCAGCCCCCGATAGGTACTCTGGGCGGTCAGGGTGGGCTCGAGGGTCACGGTGCGTTGCCGCAGGAGCCAGTGTTGCTGCCAGCCATAGAACAGTGCCGATGCCCCCGCAACCGCCAGAAACAGTACAGCTTGGACACTCCAGCGCTGCCAGACCACCGCCAAATAGCCCAGTTGATCAAACCAGAGACTTTCGGCAATGAAGCGACACAAGCCAACCCCAAGGGCGATCGCTAGAACCAGACCACCCAGCCAGCGCAGCCAGCGGGGCATCAACTGTACAAGAGGGAGTGACGGCATCAACCTCGAAAAATCGTTAAAACTACGGTACAGTGCAGCTAGATGCTTTCCTAAGGCCAGTTTAGCGATTTAACCATGTTCTTGCGCTCACTACTTGTTGCCCTTTTGAGTTTGATTCTGTTTCTGAGCCCATCAGTTCCCAGTTGGGCTCTCGGGGGTGAATTGCCGCCCCTCAATGCCCCAGCACCCGACTTTTCTCTTCCCAGCAGTGTCGATGGCCAGCCGATTTCCCTGAAGGATTATCGCGGCAAGTGGGTGGTGCTGTACTTTTACCCCAAGGACTTTACCGCTGGCTGTACCCTCGAAGCCCAACGCTTTCAGCGGGATATTGAGCAATTTCATGCCCACAATGCTGAAGTCATTGGCGTCAGTGCCGACTCCGTGGACTCCCACGAAGATTTCTGTGACAGTGAAGGCTTGACCTTTCCCCTCCTCTCTGACCCCGATGGCCGCGTCAGCAAGGCCTATGGCTCCTGGTTGGGGTTTGTCTCGCTGCGCCACAGTTTCATCATCGATCCTGAGGGGATATTGCGCGAGCGGTTTGTCAAAGTGAATCCCGCGATCCACAGTCAGGAGGTACTGGCTCGCCTAGAGGAACTGCAACAGCAAGTTTAGGCCTCTATTGCTGTGGCGGGGGTTCAGGGGTTGCTGGAGATTCCTTTTGCACCTGCTGCGCCGCCTGCTGAATGGCATCTTTATACTTGGCGGGTGCAAGTTCCACGGCTTTGGCATACAGAGGCGCAGCTTCTGTCTTTTTCCCCTGTTCCGTCAGTGCCATCGCTTGGGCAAGCACCGGGCGAAAATCGTTGGGGTTTTCTTTGCCCAGATTTTGGAAGAGGGTCAGCGCCTCATCGTAGCGTTTTTGCGCCATATAGACATCGCCAAGGAGAAGTTGTACCGCCGTGACATCGACGCTCCCTAGTTGGACTTTGTTGGCTTGCTCTGCCCCTTGCAGGGTCTCTTCAATGAGGCCAATGGCCGCTTGGGGGCGATTTTCCTTCAAGTAGAGATCCACTAAAGCCCGCAGGGCATTGAGATTGCCGGGGGATTTGGCCAGAACCCCCTGAAAGGTTTGGGCAGCCCCCTCGCGATCGCCCGTTTGCTGCTGTGCCTGTCCCAGCAGAATCGCATAATCTGTTTGTTCGGGGCGCTGAGCAGCTAAGCGGCGCAGGGGGTCAATGACGCTAGCAATTTCTCCTTTGCCCAGTTGAATCAGTTGCAGCCGAGCCAGCACCAACCCTTCTAAGGCTGTGGCATTGTTGGGTTCACGCTCCAGCACCAGTTGGTAGCCTTTTTCTTGGGCTTGCAGTTCGGCAACTTTGTCAGTGGCGGCAGGACTGGTCACGGGGCTTGGCGTGGGTTGCGCTGGGCTAAAGGCACTGCTGAGCAGGGGCATCACCGAAATGGCAATGAAAGGAACCACGCCCAACAGCAAAACCAAAAGGGTGAGCCACTTCTTGCGCATTGTGCCTCCTTGAGGGTGCCCAGCATTTCCAGTGCCAGTATGATTCTAGCCTAGGAGCCGAGGGGAATCACGGCCAATTTTCAGGTCGGCCACCTTCCCCCTGTTAAAATTTGAGCAATTCCTCGGAGAGCTGCCATGGGTGAACTAACGCCAGAAACCATCAATTGTGCAGAGGCCTGTGTCAATGGCTGTGTCTTGGGCGATCGCTGTCCCAACCGTGAGTACATTGCTGCCGCCACCAAGTTTATGAATGATACGCCCCTCGATCAAATTCTGCAAATTGCAGCGGATAGCTATCCCAAACGTCTTTTGGCCGCGATTGAGCGCGATCGCCAGCGAGCGGCGAACCCACCTCAAGAATAACTCGAGCAATTCATGTCTCGTCTGCGTGCATTGCAGGGGTACCTGCTCCTGCGGCTTTTACTTGCGCCGCTGATGCTGTGGACGATTGTCACCGTCGTCTTTTTGCTGCTGCGAGCCACGCCGGGGGATCCCGTGGATGCGATTTTAGGTCCCCGTGCCCCGGTGGCTGTCAAGGAAGCCTTGCGAGAACAATTGGGCTTGGCTCAACCCCTGTGGCAGCAATACTTGACTTACTTAGGGCAACTCCTGCGATTTGATCTGGGAACCTCCCTCACCAGTCAAGGGGAAGCCGTCACGAGTATCATTGCTCAGCATTTCCCTGCAACGGCAGAATTAGGCCTTGCGAGTCTGGCGATCGCCTTTGGTTTAGGGGTGCTCATTGGCAGTCTGGCTGCGGTCAAATCTGGCACTGCTTGGGATATCGGAGGGCGTCTCTTTGGCATCATCACCTATGCCTTGCCCCTCTTTTGGCTGGGGATGCTCTTGCAACTGCTCTTTGCGGTGAATCTGCGTTGGCTTCCCTTGGGTACCCGCTACCCAATCACGGAAACACCCCCCCAAGGTCCCACAGGGCTGTACCTGCTGGATGCGCTCCTGAATGGTAATCTCCACCAACTGGGAACTGCTTTTAGTTACTTGCTCCTGCCTGCGTTGACGCTGGCGATCGTCCTCAGTGGTATCTTTGAGCGCATTGTGCGGGTGAATCTCAAGCAAACCCTAGTGGCCGATTATGTGGAAGCCGCCCGTGCCCGTGGTATCCCTGAGCATCGGATTCTCATTCACCATGCCCTCAAGAATGCCTTGATTCCAGTGATCACGGTTTTGGGGCTGACCCTTGCCAGCCTCTTGGGGGGAGCCGTGTTGACAGAGGTGACGTTTTCTTGGCCGGGGCTGGGTCAGCGACTCTACGAGGCCATTGCTCTGCGGGACTATCCAACCGTACAGGGCATTGTGGTTTTCTTTGCCGTGATTGTGGTTGCCGCCAGTATTCTCATTGACTTGCTCAATGCTTGGATTGACCCCCGCATCCACTACTAACTTTTTGGCATCTGCCGATAAAATAAAGAACAAGCACGTAATAAAACTTAACATTAGGAGGTTATCCCCCATGGCTTTAGCCGTTGGTACACCCGCCCCTGCCTTTACTGCCAAAGACACCCATGGCAATACGGTGTCCCTCAGCGACTTTGCGGGCAAAACTGTGGTGCTCTACTTCTACCCTAAGGATGACACCCCCGGCTGCACCAAAGAGGCTTGTAGCTTCCGTGACAACTATGCCGCCTATCAGGGCAAAGAGATTGTCGTTTTGGGGGTGAGTACCGATGACGAAACCTCGCACCAAAAGTTCACTGAAAAATACAACCTTCCCTTTCCCCTCTTGGCAGATGTGGACAAATCCATTACTAAAGCCTACGACGTGGATGGCGGCGGCTACGCCAAGCGAGTTACCTATGTCATTGACGGCAATGGCATCATTTCCCATGTCTATACCAGCGTCAAAACCGATACCCACGCCACCGACATTTTGGCGGATCTCGGCTTATAGGTGACTCTAAAAAGTCATCATTGGGTCAGGCGGCTGGAGAGGTTCTGGCTGCCTTTTTGTTGATTGAACGGAGAGAGAGGGATTCGAACCCTCGGTGACATCACTGCCACACTCGATTTCAAGTCGAGCGCATTCGACCACTCTGCCATCTCTCCCAGTATCCTATATTGTACCCTCAGCTAGGATAAGGTAGAGCCACAAGAAGTCGCTGCCGGAAATACTCCCATGAGTTTTAGTCCAGAGTACCTAATGACAACAGAAGCCTTAGCCCATAACCAGAAAAGAATGGACGGCTATTTTGGGGATTTTTTTGGCCTGATGCGGAAGGCACTCGTTGCTGGTGGCTCAGAGCTGGGGTTAGGAATGACCCTATTTTCTCTAGCCGTAAGTATTCGCGCTACTCGGATCATTGAAATTGGACGTTTTAAGGGCTTTTCAACTCTCTGTCTAGCAAGTGCCCTACGATTCATTGATATTGGCTGGCAAGAACCACAACAACATAAGCAGCGACCTGACATCAATTACAACGAATTTGAAGCGCCGAAAAAACGACAACTGCTTTCAATTGATCCATTTCCAACCAAGGAAGCTGAGGAATTAATTCTTGAAGCAAATCTTGAAAACTATGTTGAATTTATTAATACCCGTTCAGATGAAGTCACGATTGACGGTTTAGTTGATCTCATTTTTATTGATGGCGATCATAGTTATGAGGGGTGCAAAGCGGATGTTTTTAATTATGTGCCTTGGTATTTACGACCGGGTGGCTACTTTATTTTGCATGATTACTATGGCTGGTATGATGCTGAAGGTAATAATAACTCACCCGTGAAGCAAGTTATTGATGAATTGATTGCAGAGGAACTATTTGAGCATATCTTAATTGATACTGGCTATCAATCTTTTACCGTCTTTAGAAACCCCAATCCTTAGTAGACTGCTTTTCTTAGCTTCTATGAGATCAACCCTAACTCTGAGATAGATATTCGTTAATGTTCAGTTCATCACTAACATTGATATTGGGATTTTCCTCATCGGGATAGAATACAATTTCTAATCCCACTCTACCCTTATGCCAACCCGTCTTATCGAGCATCATAACTCTTGCTGAGCAACCTCTAACTAATGGTGGAATCAATCTAGCATCATTAAAAATAAGATTTAGAAATTCTCCTGGATAAGTAATATCAGTATTACGGTGTTTGTAAATAATTCTTGAGTTATCATCTTCATTCGGGATAAAACGAATGACCTCTTCGCGATCAAGAACATGGCAGTTTGTACTCATAAGTGCTGGTACACATTTTATTGAGTCTTTCACTTAGTATAGCCTAATCCTTGTCAAAATTAGGTTTCCTGCCTCGCTGATGGCAACAATTTGGCGATCGCGCCCAAACAAGGCACATCCCACCTGTAATGACCGCCCCATGGGAGCAGCACAATGGGCATGGATATAGGTAATGGCGCGCTCATCAATGCGGTTGGCAATGTGGCTGAGAATCTCAGGCAAGGCTTGGGGAGCCATTGTTGCTAAAAATTTGAGGGCAGCTTCAACCGTTGGTGCTTGCCACACCTGATGCAGAATCTCTGGGTCTAAACCTGCAAGGGCACAAAAGGCGGTGAGAATTTCTTGGCGAGCATCCGCAAGGTGGTGATGGGTATGGAAAATGCCGCCAGCGAGTTTAATTAATTTGCCGTGGTAGCCCAAGAGGAGCAACTGTTGAACCTTGTGTTGAGCAGCGGCCACCAGCATTGGCCCTAGCCAATTGGCAGTTTTTACACACAGGGAAGGGGGAATCTGGAGTTGCTGCGCCACCTGAAGGCCGTTCTCGCCAATACAAAAGACGAGGATGGGAGATTTTGCTGCCTTCTGGGCTAAGTCCTCGCGATAGCGATCCAGTTGCTCCGAGGCTGTGAGGGGTTGGGCTAAGGCAGTGGTTCCCAGTAGGGAGAGTCCCTCAACAATGCCAAAAGCCGCATTCGAGGTGCGCTCTGCCAAATCTCGCCCTTGGGGCAGGAGAATCGTGACGGCGATCGCCCGCTCCTTAGGACAATAGAGCAACAGGTTAGTGGTTAACAACAAGCGGGCATAGCGATAGATAGCTGCCTCGCCCGTGGCGCGATCGCGCCCAACCCCAAAGCCTCCCTCAATGTGAATTTTGGGAGCAGTTGCAAGGTCTTGCCAGCGCACCCAAGCCCAGATCGGGGTATGGCGGGTGAGATCAAGGGGATCACTGGGTTCACTGTAGGTAATGGCTAAGGCCTGTTGGGCATCTAAGCATGCCCCTTGGGCAATCCTAAAGGTTTCACAGCGGTTGGGGCGCAGCAGCGCAAGGGTGATTTCCTTAGGACAGGTTCCTTCCGTAAGGCAACGCAATGCCGCCACCGCCGCCGCCGCCGCAAAAACTGGTAGCGTATAACCCACGGGTGTTAAGTAGTTAACTGAGCCAAACTAGTGCGAGCCGCTTCGGCAACCGCTTCCGCAGAATCAGTGGTCAACTGTTCCAGCAGGGGGCGAGTCTCTGGAGTGCCAATTTGGCCAAGGGCGATCGCTAGGCGATGGCGGACTTGCCAATCGGGATACTCGACAAACTGCCGCAGCTGGACAATGCTTTCTGGTTGTTTCAGTTCACCCAAGGAACCAATGGCGGCTAATTTCACCAATTCTTGGGGATTATTGAGGGCTTCCGTGAGCAGCCCAACAGCAGCAGGATTGCCTAGGGCACCCAAGGCGGCAATGATACTAAACTGCAACAGCCAATCATCGGTACTGTGGTAGGCCGTTTCTAAATCTTCAAGGGCAAAGGGAACTTGTAGGGCAGCCATCGCATCCGCTGCAGCAGCACGGACATCCGTTTCGCTGTCATGGAGCAGGCGATCGCGCAACAGGTCATGGGCTTGATTGAGATTGACGTGCCCAAGGCTGGCAATTTGACTCACCGCAGCGTAGCGGACACGGGAATTTTCATCTTGGCTGAGGGGTTGAATGAGCCGAAAGGCATCGTTGGGGTCAAGGCTACGCAGTTGATTGATGCCCCGCAGGCGATCGCCCACATCCGCTGAGGTAATGAGTTCCTGAATTGCTGCTGTGTCCACGCCAATATTCTCCACCTGATTCCTTTGATCCTACTGGGTTGCGTCACCCACAGAAAAGGGCAGAGCGATCGCGGCTTCAATTCTCTGCCCTCAGCTTAGGCGTTGTCACTGGGTTGTGCACTCTAGACCTGTTTTTCAGCCTCAGCAATTTGCAGCATCGTCTTCAGGACGGAGTCGGGGTTGAGGCTAATGGAGTCAATCCCTTGCGCCACCAAGAATTGAGCAAACTCAGGATAGTCACTGGGGGCTTGACCACAGATGCCAATTTTGCGCCCCTTGGCCTTCGCTGTTTGAATCGCTTGCGCCACCATGCGTTTGACCGCTTCATTGCGTTCATCAAACAGGTGCGCCACCAAGGCCGAATCGCGATCCAACCCCAGTGTGAGTTGCGTCAGGTCATTGGAGCCAATGGAGAAGCCATCAAAGACCTCGGCAAAGGCATCCGCCAACACCACGTTGCTGGGGAGTTCGCACATCACATAGACTTGCAGACCATTTTCCCCTTGCTTCAGCCCATGTTTGGCCATCTCTGCCAGTACTCGCCGTCCTTCCTCTGGGGTACGACAGAAGGGAATCATCAGAATCACGTTCGTCAGCCCCATCTCATCGCGGACTTTCTTCATGGCGCGGCATTCAAGGGCAAAGCCTTCGGCATAGTTGGGGTCGTAGTAACGGGAAGCGCCCCGCCAGCCAATCATTGGGTTTTCTTCATGGGGTTCAAACTGGCGACCGCCCAAGAGGTTGGCGTACTCATTGCTTTTGAAGTCGGACATGCGTACGACCACAGGCTTGGGATAAAAGGCGGCAGCGATCGCCCCAATCCCCTGAGCCAACTTATCGACAAAGTATTCCGCCTTGTCGGTGTAGTTTTGAGTCAGCTCGGCAATTTTCAGCTTCGCCACCTCATCGGTCAACTCATCGTAGTGGAGCAATGCCAAGGGGTGCGCCTGAATGTGGTTAGCAATAATGAACTCCATACGTGCCAACCCCACCCCATCATTGGGAATTGCCGCCAAGCTGAAGGCTTCCTCGGGGTTACCGACATTCATCAGGATTTGGGTGCGGGTTCGCGGCAGATTTTCCAGAGCCACTTCCTCCACATGGAAGGGCAGCAATCCTTGATAGACGTGCCCCTCTTCCCCTTCAGCACAGGAGACCGTGACCTCAACACCATTGGGGATGGTTTCGGTGGCATCGCCACAACCGACAATGGCAGGAATGCCCAACTCACGGGCAATAATCGCCGCATGGCAGGTGCGTCCCCCCTGATCGGTGACAATGGCACTGGCTTTTTTCATGATGGGCTCCCAATCAGGATCCGTGCGGTGGGTCACCAGCACTTCCCCCGCTTGGAACTGATCGATATTGCGGACATTGAGAATGACGCGGGCACGGCCTTGGCCAATCATTTCGCCAACTGCCCGACCTGTGGCAAGGAGCGTTCCTTTTTCTTTGAGATGGTAGCTGCGCAGCACGTTCGTGGCTTTTTGGGATTGGACGGTTTCGGGGCGCGCCTGCACGATAAAGAGTTCACCTGTGAGGCCATCCTTTGCCCACTCAATATCCATCGGGGTGTAGGTTCCCCGCAAAGCAGAGTAGTGCTCCTCAATGAGGCAGGCCCAGCGGGCTAGGGTGAGGATTTCTTCGTCGCTGAGGGCAAATTGTTTCCGCAGGGGCTCAGGCACGGGTTCATTGCGGGTGAGCTTCGTTCCGCCAAGGGCATAGACCATGCGAATTTCTTTGGTGCCGAGGGCTTTTTTCAGGATCGGCTTATAGCCCGCCTTCAAGGTTGGCTTAAAGACCAAGTATTCATCGGGGTTGACGGCGCCTTGAACAACGTTTTCACCCAAGCCATAGGCGGCCGTGATCAGGGCAGTGTCCTTAAAGCCCGTTTCTGTGTCAATGGAGAACATCACCCCAGAGCAGGCCAAGTCGGAGCGCACCATTTTTTGCACCCCCACCGACAGGGCCACATTGAAGTGGTCAAAGCCTTTGATCTGGCGGTAGGAGATCGCCCGATCCGTAAAGAGTGAGGCAAAGCAGCGATGACAGGCGTCGAGAACGCCCTTGAGACCATGGACATTGAGGTAGGTTTCCTGCTGACCGGCAAAGCTAGCATCGGGCAAATCTTCAGCGGTGGCACTGGAGCGAACCGCCACGTCCGTATTCGGGCCATAGCGATCGCACATTTTTTGGTAGGCGGCAGCAATCGCATCCGTCACTTCTTGGGGAAACGGCGTGTGCAAAATTAGCGAGCGAATCGCTTGCCCCACGCGGTGGAGTTCTGTGACATCCTCGACATCGAGACCTTCAAGGAGCCGCCGCAGTTGGGTATCAAGATTTCCCGCTTGGATAAAGTAACGGTAGGCATAGGCTGTGGTCGCAAAACCATCGGGGACATTAATGCCTTTGGGCGTCAGTTGTTGGAGCATTTCCCCCAAGGAAGCGTTTTTGCCCCCCACTAGGGGCAGGTCTTTGCAGCTCAAGGAATTCAGTTCTAAAACAAACGCTGTTTCCCGATGGGTCACTTCACTGGTTGGTCTAGGGATGGATTGAGTCATTGTTATGCTCCCAAACATTAAGTTTCATTGATTAAATTGCCGTTTGCTGTCCCTCTGGGGATGCAACAGCAGTGCTTGAGCCGTTAAAGTTTTGAGTGTCTTTGGCTCCCTTTGCTATCGTGAATCTGTGAATCACCTAACTGCACGCAATTCCCAAGTCAGACTTGTCCGTTGCCAAACGCAGGCTGCTCCTTTGCTCAGACACTGGGTAAAGCACGCAACACATTTCCAACGGAGACTGGATAGGCAAAGTTTGCAGCGGTCATCATCTGCACGGTGGTTAAATCACTATTGCCCTATATCTCCATTCTGAAACAGAAAAATTGGCTGTGTTTGTTGCTTAACAATCCCTTAAATTCGTTAGGATTCCAAATCACGATGGGTAAAGGGTTTGGCATTGGCGCCGCTATAGGTTGCCACAATGTGGCCATTCCCCACCAGTTGGTATTTGTAGGTAACTAATCCCTCTAGCCCCACCGGGCCTCGCGGCGGTAGTTTGTGGGTACTGATACCGACTTCAGCGCCAAAGCCATAGCGGAAGCCATCGGCAAAGCGGGTGGAGCAATTGTGAAAAACGCCAGCGGCATCCACCTCTTGCAGAAAACGGGCGGCGGCGGCAGCATCCTCGGTAACAATGGCTTCAGTGTGCCCCGATCCATAGGTGGCAATGTGATCCAGCGCGGCATCGAGATCGGGAACAACTTTGATGGAGAGGATCAAATCGCAGTATTCTGTCGCCCAGTCGGCTTCACTGGCAGGGGTCATGGGCACAAGGTGGCAGGCGATCGCATCCCCCCGCAATTCCACCCCTGCTTTCTCAAGGGCAGCAGCCACTTTGGGTAAAAAGGCCTCGGCAATGCCCCGATGGACAAGAAGCGTCTCAATGGCGTTACAGGCAGCCGGGTACTGGGTTTTGGCGTCGAGGGTAATGGCGATCGCCTTCTCCAGATCCGCAGCGACATCCACATAGAGATGACACAGACCATCGGCGTGCCCCAGCACAGGAATCCGCGTGTTGTTCTGGATATAACGTACAAATTCATTGGAACCCCGCGGAATGATCAGATCAACCCATTGATCCAGTTGCAGCAATTCCGTAATTTCTGCCCGCCGCATCAGGAGGGCGATCGCCCCAGCGGGCACTGCCGACTTTTCTAGCCCTCTGTGAATGGCCTGCATAATCGCTTGGCACGAGCGACTCGCCTCCTGTCCTCCCTTGAGAATGGCGCCATTCCCCGATTTAATTGCCAAGGAAGCGATCTGCACGACGGCATCGGGACGCGCTTCAAAAATTACCCCCAGCACCCCCAAAGGGCAGGTGACGCGACTGAGAATTAAGCCTGTATCCAATTCGCGATGGAGTTGGCGCTGACCTAGAGGATCCGCAAGGGTCGCCACTTGACGCACCCCGGCGATCGCCGCCGCTAGTTTACTGGGACTCAGTTCCAACCGCGCATAGAGAGAAGGATTGAGCTGATTGGCCTTGGCCTGCTCACAGTCGGCAGCATTGGCCGCCAGAATCTCCTCCCGCGCCGCTTCAAGGGCACAGGCCACCTGCTCTAGGGCATCATTGCGGGCAGTGGCATCCAGCTGAGCCAACAGACGCGCCTGCTCATGAACTTCTTTGACCCGTTGCACGAGGGGAGAATCTGCCATAGGGGTTGCCAATTCCAAAGACGTATAAGAGCGATCGTACGCCAAATTGTCCCGCACTTGTGGTAGGTTAACGGCAATTGCGTTGCCCTAGAATTGGCCAAAAAACAGGTTCAGGAGGATCATGCGAATTCTATTTGTTGCTGCTGAGGCGGCACCGCTGGCGAAAGTGGGGGGCATGGGAGATGTGGTGGGTTCCCTGCCCAAGGTGTTACGCCGCATGGGACATGATGTGCGCATCTTTATGCCCTACTATGGCTTCTTGCCCGACAAGGTGGAGATTCCCAAGGATCCGATCTGGATTGGCCATGCCATGTTTCAGACGTTCCATGTCTATGAAACGGTGTTGCCGGGGTCGGATGTTCCCCTTTACCTGTTTGGCCATCCCTGCTTTAATCCCCGCCGCATCTACTACGGGGAGGATGAGGACTGGCGGTTCACCTTCTTTGCCAATGGGGCAGCAGAATTTGCTTGGAACTACTGGAAACCCCAGATTATCCATTGCCACGATTGGCACACGGGAATGATCCCAGTGTGGATGCATCAGGATCCCGACATCACCACTGTGTTCACCATTCACAACTTGGCCTATCAAGGGCCCTGGCGGTGGCGCCTCGAGCAAATTACTTGGTGTCCGTGGTACATGCAGGGGCACAATACGATGGCAGCAGCACTGCAGTATGCCGATCGCGTCAATACGGTTTCGCCCACCTACGCCGAACAGATTAAAACCCCCGAATATGGTGAGAAATTGGAAGGGCTGCTGTCGTTTATTAGTGGCAAGCTCTCCGGCATTCTCAATGGCATTGATACAGAGGTCTTTGATCCCAGTACCGATCGCGCCCTTGTGCAAAACTACACCGTAGATACCCTTGAGCGGCGTAAGGCCAACAAAATTGCGCTCCAAGAGGAACTGGGGTTGGAGGTGAATTCCGGTGCTTTCTTGGTGGGGATGGTCACCCGCTTGGTGGAGCAAAAGGGGTTGGATCTGTTGATTCAGGTGCTGGATCGCTTTTTGGCCTACACCGATAGCCAGTTTGTCCTCTTGGGAACGGGCGATCGCTACTACGAAACCCAAATGTGGCAAATTGCCTCACGGTTTCCGGGGCGCTGTAGTGTCCAGTTGCTCTACAGTGATGTCCTGTCGCGGCGGATCTATGGCGGTGCCGATGCCTTCATCATGCCGAGTCGCTTTGAACCCTGTGGCATTGCTCAGATGATTGCCCTGCGCTATGGCTGTGTGCCGATTGTCCGTCGCACGGGTGGCCTTGTGGATACCGTCTCTCACCATGATCCAGAGCGGCAAACGGGAACGGGCTACTGCTTTGACCGCTATGAACCCCTTGACTTCTACACCTGTCTAGTGCGGGCGTGGGAAGGGTATCGCTACAAACGGGAGTGGCACACCCTCCAGCAGCGGGGTATGCGCGAGGACTTTAGCTGGACAAAATCAGCACTAGCCTACAATGCCCTCTATAACTCCATTTATGGCTTGCCGCCAGAGACCATGCCCAATCCTAGTCCAACCCTAGTACCGGCAACGACCTGATCCTCAGGACGATGTAATGTGTGGTCATTATTGCCTACGAGTACATTGATCCCCTCTGGCAGCCCCTCCCCGATCCCCAAGGGTGGGGGCAGGAGATTGACCACTGGGTACTGGATGTGGAGGCTGCTCGGCCGCAGTTGCGGTACTGGTTGCAGCGGTTAGCACCGGGCTATTGGCTGTTACACCAATTAAGTGCCCTTGGCCAAACGGTGATGGAAGTGAGCGATCGCCTGCGGCAACTGGAGGCAGCGGGTATTATGGTGATTGCCCTAGCCGAAGGCTACGTAAGCGATCGCCCCCCCAGCGGAGATCAGCTGCTATCCCTTTGGGATCAAGTAAAGCAGCAACTCCATCACCACACTCTCTGCCATGGCCATGCCCGCAATCGCCTCAAGCATCGTCCGCCGCCGGGTCGTGCTCCCTATGGCTATCGCCGGGGCAAAGAGCACTATGTCATTGATCGAGCGGCAGCCGTTGTCGTCAAGGATTTTGTCGAGCATTTTCTCCTCTATGGCTCCCTCAGTGCAGCGGTGCGCTTTATTGCCACCACCCACCACAAGCAGATTAGCGTAGCGACCGGTCGGCGCTGGTTGACCCACCCCGTCTATCGCGGCCATCTGTACTACCAAGGGAAAACGGTGATTCCTCAGACCCATGCCCCCCTGATTGCCCCCGATGAAGCGGCTCAGGTGGATCGGCTGTTGCGACGCCAACGCTCTCTGCCTCGTCGCAGTGCTAGTGCCCCCCATCCTCTGGCAGGATTGGTGATTTGCCGCCAATGTCAGCAACGCTTTGGCCGGACTCAGGTGCAGCCTTACCGCCAACCGAGTCAATATGCTTATTTGCGTCCCCTGCACTGTCCCCTCTCCCCCAAATGTCGCAGCATTCCCTACGACGCGGCCTTGGCTGCTGTGATTGATCACATTGCTGAGCGCCTGCCGCCCGCGATCGCCCAACTGTCGCTGCCGCCGCCACCGTTGACGGCTCAACTGCAAGCAATTGAAACCCAACTGCACCGCCTTGCCGAACTAGAAGCCCAAGGCCTCTTGGATCCCGAAACCGCTCAACTGCGCCGCTATAAACTGGCTGGGGAACGGGCACAAATTGAGGCACAGCAGGCCCAATTGCCCCCTAGTAATCTTTTGCAACTGGCGGTGACCCTTGGTCAGCCGCAATTTTGGTACCAACTCTCGGCAGCAGAGCAACGGTTCTATCTACGGGAGTTTTTACATGCCATAGCGGTCACCAGCCGCCCGCCACAGCCTTGGTCGATCCATCTGCAATTTATTTGGGAATCCCCCATTGGCAGTACTGCTTAGCCATTTCTAGCTGAGTTTTTAGTCACAAAAGACCAATCGCCATAGCCGCAAGTTGCAACTCAGAATTGCTGAAATACAAAGGCTAGTTTATAGATAGATAAAAAACACAGATAACAAGTCACAGGTGTAAGGGGTTATGACGATTGAACTCAGCGATCGCCAAAAACAAATTCTTGGCGCCACGATTAACCATTACATTGCCACGGCAGAACCCGTCGGCTCAAAAGCGATCGCCACGGAATACAACCTCAACGTCAGCCCGGCCACGGTGCGCAATACGATGCTGCTCCTCGAAAAAAGTGGCCTGCTTTACCAACCCCACACCTCCGCAGGGCGGGTGCCCTCTGATTCTGGCTATCGCGTCTATGTGGATGAACTGATCCAGCCCATTCCCGATGTGGCTCGCAAAGCCGAGAGTCTCTTGAGTGAGCGGTTTATCTGGGGACAACAACGCCTTGAGGTGATCTTGCGGCAAGCGGCGCAGTTGCTCTCGGATCTCAGTGGTTACATTACCCTGATTACGCTCCCCAATCGTTTGGAGCGGCAGATTCGGGTGATTCAACTGGTCGCCTTGGATTCCCAGCAGGTGATGGTGATTCTTGTGCTCGATACCTACGAAACCCAGTCGGCACTGATCCAATTGGGGCAAGGGGAAGAGGATCCTGAGCTGCGGGAGCGCACCCTCCAGGTACTGACCAACTTCCTCAATCATCAGTTGCAGGGGCGATCGCTGGTGGAACTCAGTGCCATTGACTGGCAAAAACTGGATTTGGAGTTTCAGACCTACAGTCAGCAGCTTCAGACCCTACTGCGGCAGTTGAGCGATCGCTACAGCCACCAAGGCACTTC
Organism: Thermosynechococcus sp. HY213; assembly: GCF_031460975.1. NCBI lineage: Bacteria > Bacillati > Cyanobacteriota > Cyanophyceae > Acaryochloridales > Thermosynechococcaceae > Thermosynechococcus > Thermosynechococcus sp. HY213. Next base: position 96,802 of record NZ_JAVKVB010000003.1, read on the forward strand.
CTTTGTCATCAGTGGTCTTGCCGATGTTCTGCAGCAGCCGGAGTTTTCCCAAGTGGAGCAGGTACAAATGCTACTGCATCTTCTCGAAGACCAACAGGATCAACTGGCTCCCTTGATCAGTGGCGATAGCCAAGCCCCCTCGCAGGTGCAAATCCGCATTGGCAGTGAAAATACCTTAGCGCCGATGCAGTCCTGTACACTGGTTTATTCCTGCTATTGCTATGGGGACTCCCCCGTGGGCAGTATTGGCATTCTAGGGCCGACGCGGATGCCCTATGCACGGATTATTCCCCTAGTGGCCACAGCGGCAGATTATCTAACCGAACAGGTGAGTCGCCGCAAGTAAGAAAATCAAAACATCCGAGAATTCTTGTGCAGTCAACGGCCAGCTTTATCATGCACAATAAACTATTGGGCTTTCCCAGTTGGAGATATTGAAATGCCGACACCCGCCTTGCTGGTTCTTGCCGATGGTTCAGTCTTTCGCGGTTTTTCCTTTGGGGCACCGGGAACAGCCATTGGCGAAGTGGTCTTTAATACCGGCATGACGGGTTATCAAGAGGTACTCACTGACCCAAGCTATTGTGGTCAAATCGTGACATTCACCTACCCTGAGTTGGGCAATACTGGAACCACGCCCGAAGACGATGAATCCGATCGCCCCCAAGTGCGCGGTGCGGTTGCTCGCCATATCTGTGACATTCCCAGTAACTGGCGATCGCAACAATCCTTACCTGATTACCTCAAAGCCCATCGCATTCCCGCCATTTACGGGATTGACACCCGCGCCCTCACCCGCAAAATTCGTACTGTCGGTGCCATGAATGGCGGCATCTCCACGGAAATCCTTGATCCCGTTGAACTGCTGCAAAAAGTCCTTGCCGCTCCCAGTATGCAGGGACAAAATCTAGCCAAGGTGGTGACCACCCGCACCCCCTATGAATGGACAGAACCGACGCCCCCGGCTTGGGAATTTCGTCCCCAAACAGCCACCGAAGAGCCACCCTTGACGGTTGTGGCCATTGACTTTGGCGTGAAGCGCAACATTCTCCGTCGCTTGGCTAGTTATGGTTGCCGTGTGATTGTTGTGCCGGCGGATACCCCAGCGGAAACGATTCTCAGCTATGACCCCGATGGCATTTTCCTCTCCAATGGCCCCGGCGACCCTGCGGCGGTTCAGGAAGGCATTGAAACCGCACGCAAATTACTGGCGGCTCAGCGTCCCATGTTTGGCATTTGTCTGGGGCATCAGTTGTTGGGACTTTCTTTGGGGGCGGAAACCTTCAAACTGAAATTTGGTCACCGCGGGTTGAACCAGCCCGCTGGCCTGACCCGGCAAGTGGAAATTACCAGCCAAAACCACGGCTTTGCCATTACTGAAGAATCCCTTGCCCAAACCCCCGTTGAGATTACCCACTTTAACCTCAATGACAAAACCGTTGCCGGTCTGAAGCACCAAACATTGCCGATTTTCTCAGTGCAGTACCACCCTGAGGCCAGCCCCGGCCCCCACGATGCTGATTATCTCTTTGGCGACTTTGTGGCGCAAATGCGTGCCTATCGTCAACAACACCCCCGCAGCCAATGAAAGGGCGATCGCTCACCCCCTATCTCTTTCTTGCCCCGGCCTTGGGGTTACTCACACTGACGGTCTTTTGGCCAGCCCTACAGGCCTTTTTCCTGAGTTTCACCCGCTATGAGATGGATCTCCTGAGTCCGCCTGTGTGGGTGGGATGGGCCAACTTTGCGCAATTGTGGCGCGATGGTGTTTTCTGGAAAACCTTGGCCAATACTTTCCTCTATTTAGTGGTCGTGGTGCCGATTCTGGCGATCGCCCCCCTGCTGTTGGCGATTCTGGTCAATCAACCTCTGCGGGGCATCCACTGGTTTCGTGCTGCCTACTACAGCCCCGTGATTATCTCAATGGTGGTGGCGGGGATTGCTTGGCGCTGGCTCTATGCCCCCAATGGCCTCTTCAATCAACTGGTACAGGGTCTGCATCTGCGGGACACCCCGATTCCTTGGCTGACAAGTCCCCAACTTGCCCTCTTTAGTGTCATGGCCGTCACGATTTGGAAAGGCTTGGGCTACTACATGGTGATCTATCTGGCGGGACTTCAGGGGATTAGTGGTGAACTCTACGAAGCGGCAGCACTCGATGGCAGTGACGGCTGGCGACAGCATTGGGATATTACCCTACCGCTGATGCGTCCCTATATTCTTTTGGTGAGCATTATCTCAGCAATTTCTGCCACGAAGGTCTTTGAAGAGGTCTATGTCATGACCCAAGGGGGGCCCCTCAATAGCTCCAAGACAATTGTTTATTACATCTATGAGAATGCCTTTCAGCGCTTAGAGATCAACTACGCCTGTACGATGGGACTGGTCTTATTCCTATTTATCCTGTCGTTGTCTCTCTTGAATCTCAAGTTTGGCCGACAGGTGGAAATGCCCCTTAGCTAACCACCTGCATGCGTTGAATCAACCATTGATTGCCGCGACGGGTAAAGGTGTAAATGACGCGGTAGGGATCGCTATAGGAAATATCATTGCGTAGGGTTCCCTGTTCATAGAAACGGGCATCCTCATTGACTTCCACCAATACATCCACGCGATCGCTGCCTCGGGGACGGACTTCCTTCACTTCTAGGTTCCGCAGGGTATAGACCCAATGGCTGCCCTCGGATTTTAAGCTCTGTGCCCGCGATCGCCAGCGGCTGAGTTCTGGCTCCGCCAAAATCGTTGCTAGTTTGTCCATCTCAAATGCCGTGCCAAGGGCTTGGGCTTTAATTTGCTGCCACGTGCGGAGGCGATCGCGTGCCATCTCCGGCGTTAAGGTGGTGGCTAAGGTCGTTGGTTGTGGCGTTGGGGTTGGCGTTGCCACAGGAGTTGGCGTCGGGGTCACTGGCGGTGGTGGTGGTGGGGCTTCAGCCGTTTTGGCTGGCCAATAGACTTTTGCCAAGGCGCCTAACCCAACAAGAACAACCCCTGCACCCATCCAAAACCAAGTCTGACGTTTTTTGTGGTGACTGGTTGGAGGGCGGCGCCGTTTGCGAGTGGATGCTGGGGGCGTGTCGGTCTCCGTTGCGGTTGAAGAGCGGGTAGCAGCCGCTGCCGAAAAGCCTTGACCCAGCCCAGTATGATACTCCAAGGGCAACGTTTCCGCTGTGAAGGAGACGGGCGGCGGCACGGCCACCGTTGGTCTAATGACTTCGGGGAGGGCAGAGGCAGTGGTGCTGGGCGGTTCAGGGGCAAAGGAGTCGTCACTGAGAGCCTCTAAGTAGGTTTGGATATCGGGATCCGCAAAGTAGGCATCCAAGGCCACCGGCGTTTCCCCCAAATCCCGAAAAGCAGGATAAATTTCTTCCCGTAGCCATTGCTCTGTGTAGTAGTACAGGCCCGGCAGCAGATCGCTGGAGTCATGGGAATGACGGCGGATAAAGGCGAGACTCTGCTGATCTTGAGATTTATCGAGAGCGGCCAAGGCCTCAGCAGGTTGTCCCAACAGCAGTAAACAACTGGCCAGTTCGAGGTAGATGTCTTGATTGGGAGAGAGCCGCTCTAGTAAATTCTTGGCACGGCGAATATAGCTCGGCTGAAGTTCCTGTACGCCCCGTGCCACCAGCGCATGCACTGCCAGATAGGTCGCTACTGCTGAGGGACGGCGGGATTCTCGTTCAAAGAGTTCCTGTTGCTCTGCTACGGTGAGATGGCTGCGCAGTTGCAAAATAAATTTGAGAAAATCCTCAACCCCTAGGCCAGAGTGATCGTCATGACGACCTTCAATGCCCCCGCGATCGCTGAGCATCTCCCGCAGCAATAAAATACCCCGCTGCCGATTCACACTATCGGATAGAGGCAGTGCCAGTAACTCCAGAATGCGGTAGGGACGCAGCCGATGCAGTTCCGTCTCCAACTGCTCCTGGAGGTCGGGAAACAGGTTCGCCCGCTGAAGTACCTCTAGACCGGCTTCGAGGCGAGAGGCGGCTGCTTGGTAGGACTGCCGCTGCCATTCCTCGCGTCCCAATTCCAAATAGGCCAAAGCCACAGTCAGCGTAATGTCAGCAACGGCGGCAGAGGAAGTATAGGGGCGGTTGAGATCAAAAGCATCCTCCTTTAGGAATTGTTCTCCCAGTTTGACCACTTGGGAGTAGTTCCCCAGTTCATAGAGCAGGAGGAGCGCCCCCGAAAATTGCTGATCACTAATTTCAAGGTGGGGAGCGGTGGCATCGGGATCCAACTGGGCAATCAAATCATTGGGGTCAACGGCACAGCAGTGGCGATCGTAGGCATGGCGCTGCTCAGGTTCTCGCAAAACCGCATAGGCTTGCTCAATGAGTTCACGACGGGTGGCAACGGTGGTGGGGGAGTGTTGATGGGTGGGCAGTTGCAACAGCCGATCCTGAAACGCTTGCTCGATTTGCTCCGGCGTTGCCTGAATTGGCACACCCAGCACTTGGTAATAGTCGAGGGGAATGCGCACCTGAACCCAAACCTCTAGAGATAAACCAGTCCATCAACCGCAACACGTGCCTTGATTTAGGAAGAACAGGGAACCCCTCCAAAAATGGCTAAGGGTTTAGAAATGACACCAGAACCCTTTGGGAATAACCCTACAGAGGATTCCCAGAAAAAAGGGAGCATCAAACATTCTAGGATATCACAATTTTTGCCCCTCAGTGCGAGTTTGCGCAGAGATTGGCTGGCTTAGCCGCGCACTTTTGCTGTAAAGCCAGAGGCCTTAAATTGCTCCAACTGCAAAGGTGTTGGTTGGTCGTAGGGCACGCTAATGCGAATTTCAAAATCGCTAATGCCGGGTGGAATCACATCAATTGCCCCAACCCGTGTGCGGTTTTGCAACACTGGATTGCCATTGGCATCGTAGATGCGGCCAAAGACATCGGCATCCACCACTGTTTTGCCGGATTTATTCTCTGCTTTGCCAGTAATCAGGTAGCAGTTGGCCTTGAGGGTCGTGCCCCCGGGTGTGACTGAACCTTCACCAATTTCTGGCGGGCATTCGTGGTAACTGAGGTCAAAGAGCCGCACTTGAATAGCGGCGATCGCCGGCAGCGGGGCGATACTTGACCAGCACAGGACACTCAGGAGCAAACACACCACTCCTCGACGCAGATATGCCACAAACCGATTCGCACTCATGGTCATCGCTCAGCACTTCAACACGCCCCTATTATCCCACAGTGGTCAAAATCCACAGATCAACCGCTCCCAATAGCAGCGTAAAGACGGCCAAAATACCGTACATCCAAGGCTGAGCAAGGGGCTTAATCACCTCTGTGGGCAATCCCGTATGAGCTTCAATGGCACGCATCATTTGGGCAAACCCCGCCACTCGCATCGGCAGAAGATACCCCTGACCTGTGGCAGTGACTAGATAATAGACCAAGCCCCCTTGGCTGGTACTGCGGGGCTGAAGCCCTTGAATCTCTGACCAAGCCAGTTGCCACTGCCGCCGCAGGAAGGGGGGCACCCAACCGGGATAGGTGAGGCAAATCCCTTGCGCGTCCAGTTCTACCCGCTGACTCAGTGCCCCCCAGAGCAAAATGCCCCCACAGGCGATCGCCCCCCAAAGCAGCAGGGGTGAAACAGGCGCCGCCGTCTGTGCCGCCAAAAAGGGGAGAGGAAGTGTGAGTGCGCCATAGAGGGCAATGAGCGTTCCAGAAATCAGGGGCGAGGTTTTGAAGCGCAGAGGTTCAGTCATGGTTGTTGCTGAGTTATTGCCTCAAGGGTTCATGATCATCCATCAATAGAATAGCCAAGTGGCAAAGGCATATTTAGTCCCCTGCACCACGGGCAAAGCCGTATGGGGATGGGTGTAGTAGGCGGGAAAGACAACGACATCACCGGTGCGGGGTGTGACCTTCACCCCTTGGCGATCGAAATAGGTTTCTCCCCCCTGAAAGTCCTCGTTGAGATAGCCCACTAAACTCACATCCCGTGTTGGGATACCTTGCGCCAGTTCCATTTGCCGACTGGCCAGCAGCAGGTTGTCCACATGGCGGCGATAGCCCTCGCCCACGCGATAGCGCAGGATCGAGAAGTTCTCAATTTCAGGAAAGCGAATGCCATAGTGCTGGTAGAGAACAATCTGAATCGTTTGTGTGGCTTGAAGCAGAATCTGCCGCATTGTCGCCTGTTGGGGATCTTGGGGATCAAAGCGGAGCAAACTGCCGCCGCGCACTGAGCGATCGACCGTCCCCATGAGAATTTGTGCATCCTCAAACCCCACCTTCTCAGCCGTAGCAATCACCTGCTGACACTGGTGAGCCGGAATCAAACGCTGAAAAAGGAGAATCTCACCCCCCAAGTCAAGAATTTGCAATGGTGCAGCACTCATAGGGCAAAGATTGTTGCTATCTCTACCATCGGTTTAGGGGAGGCGTAGTTGCAGCGGTACTTCACTTTGGACATTGCCACTGACAATCACCTCTTGGCGATCGAGCCACCCCTTTGCCCGCTGTCCCTGAATTTGAATGCGGGGATTGCGCTGGCGGTAAAAGACGCCCCCTTGGGCTTCCACTTCCTGTTGAGGAATCCGCCAAATCAGTTGAGCCGTGCGCAGGTGGGCATTGGGGCGCTGAATTTCCACTTGACCGCTGGCTTCCACCCGCTCTTGGGGAATCCACCAATTGAGGCGTTGGGCACGCAGTTGTGCCTGTTGAGGTTGGCTATTGATCTGGGCATTGTCAAAGATGGCGCGGTTTTCAGCCATCAGGAAGACACCACGATTGGCCTGCCCTTGAATGCCTTGAGTGGAGGACTGCACCCGCACCGGGCGATCGCTCACCAATTGCTGCTGCGGAATCAACCAGCGTACCGTTTCTCCTTCAACCCGTAGGGCAGGGTTGGGAAGCTGCACTTGAACACCCCCCTCAAGGGTAACTACCTGATCGCTAATCGACCAGATGGCCCTTTGGGCTTGCAGCCGCTGCCCTTGGCGATCGCCCGCCACACCGCGGACGGTGACCCCCCCTTGACCAATCACCCCTGCCAACAGTCGATTGGGTTGCTGCTGCCACACTAGACTCTCCGTACTGAGTCGCAAATCCTTGGCCTCCTTGGCTGACGAGGTCACCTGAACGGCATTGAGGGCACGCAGTTCTTGGCGTTGGCTATCGGCTTCGAGGCGCTTAGCAGTAACAGTGACTTGGGGATAGCGGGCTTGCAAGTTTTTCTGGGCAATGAGAACGCCGCGATCGCCCTGCCAGACCAATTGATCGGCCACAATCGTCCCCTTTTGCTGGAGATCAGTGACGGTGGTGCGGCCTTCAATCCAGAGTTGTCCATCCCGCTGCCGCACATTGACTGCCTTAGCTTGCACCTTGTAAGCAGTTTTGCCCTCTGCCTTTAATTCCCCCGTCAGGTTTTGAATCTCCAATTGCTGGCGATCGTCATCGCGATAGCGCGCTCCCGCCGCTTGTAATAACCAGAGAAGTTCACCTTTGGCATTGGTTTGCCGTAGGGTCAGATTTTGCAGCTTGACATCCCCCGTGATTTCTGGTTCTGGTGAGGGTTCCTCGCCCACCCATTGATCCACCCAGCCGCAGCCTGTCAAGGCCAGTACAAGGCAAAGGGGGAGGAGGGGTCTAGGCAGAGGCATTGTTGTCTAGGTTCTCTAGGGTCTCGGGTGACTTATTGGGCGCAGCTTCATCTTTCCCTTCGGCGGTATCTTGCTCCCAATGGGGAGTCACAATGGGGGGCGGCGTCAGGCTACCCGTGACGGGGCGATAGGTATAGGTTGGGCGGGGTGCTTTTTGGATTTCTTCGCGGATGCTTTCGAGATCAATGTAGCGATCGGCAACGTTAATCAGGCTATCGCTCGTCATCGATCGCAAGCTCACCACCTCGACCCGTGCCCCCCGATAACTCACAGCATCCACCGCATAGGCCAAATCCCCATCGCCGCTAACCAAGATGGCCGTATCATAGCAGCCCACCAGTGCCATCATATCGACGGCAATTTCCACATCAAGGTTGGCCTTTTTCGAGCCATCCGGCAGCTGCACCAGTTCCTTGGAGACGACACGGTAGCCATTGCGGCGCATCCACAGCAAAAACCCCTGCTGTTTTTCATTGGTGGGGTCAACCCCTGTATAGAAGAAGGAGCGAAAGAGACGGGAACCTTGGGTCAAGTAGCAGAGGAGTTTTGAATAGTCAATTTCAATGCCCAGTTGCAGTGCTGCATAGAAGAGGTTGGAGCCATCAATAAAAATGGCAACGCGCCCGCGATTTTGTAACACCTGTTCTGGCGTGTAAATAGCTGAAGACGAAGATGTAACCATGTAGAAATCATCTCAAAAAAAGTGTGTTATCGAAATATGAAGTCATACCTCTAGCGTATCGCGCGTCAAGGGGAATCGGCGACAGTTGCAGGCAGCGACAGTTTTTGGAAAATCGGCTCTGGATTGGCCAGAGGTTGTGACGCAGGTAAAACACCCCACTGGGCTTGGCGATCGCCCAAAAGGTCGGGGTCAACTGATCCGTTAAATTTAATACTATAGCCCAACTGCCCATAGATAGCCTCACTCAGTTGGGGGATAATCGGGGCAAGGACATAGGCCACAAGGCGCACTGACTCCAATACACAGTAGAGAATCTCCGCCACCGCTTGCGTTTCCCCAGCCTTATAGCGTTGCCACGGTGCCTCTTCATCAAGGAACTTATTCCCCGCCCGTGCCAGCGTCAGTGCCTGTTGACACACCTCATGGAAGGCCAGTTGCCGATACCCTTGGCCATAGGTTTGGCAGAGGTGCTCCGCCAGTTGCCGCAGGGGATGCTCGCGCGGAATCGCTGACCCTTGGACATTGGGTACTTTCCCATCGGTATATTTCCAAGCCATTTTCAGCGTGCGATTGAGCAAATTGCCCAGATCATTGGCCAGATCCGCATTGAGGATATTGACAAAGCGGGTCTCGCTAAAGTCACCATCGCGGCCAAACTCCACCTCTTTCATGAAGTAGTAACGCACGGCATCGGCACCGTATTGCGCCACCAAGGCAAAGGGATCAAGGGTATTCCCCAGACTTTTGCCCATTTTTTGACCATCCTTGGTGAGAAAGCCATGGACAAAGATCTGCTCTGGCAGTGGCAAACCCGCCGACATTAACATTGCCGGCCAAGAAATGGCATGGAAGCGAAGAATATCCTTGCCAATAATGTGCAGATCAATCGGCCACCAAGTTTTGAGGGCATTGGCTAAGGTTGGCTCATCTTCTGGTTCCAAGAGGGCAGTGACATAGCCCAAGAGGGCATCAAACCAGACATAGAGGGTCTGATCTGGATCCGTGGGCACGGGAAACCCCCATGCCAGATTCACCCGCGAAATGGAAAAGTCCTGCAGCCCCCGCTCAATAAAACTCAGCACCTCATTGCGACGGCTAGGGGGCTGGACAAAGTCAGGATGTTCAGCGTAGTAGTCCAAGAGCGCCGGCTGATACTTCGAGAGGCGGAAAAAATAGTTGCGCTCATCTCGCCATTCCACCGTCCGATTCACGTGGATCGGGCAGCGCCGACCCTCAAGCAGTTCGCGTTCCTCCTTGAATTCTTCGCACTCGACACAGTACCAACCCTGCTGCTGACCGAGGTAAATGTCGCCGTTGTCCCATACCCGCTGAAAAAACTCGTTGACAATGGCGTGGTGGCGAGGACTGGTGGTGCGGCTAAAGCGATCGTAGTGGATATTCAATTGTTGCCACAGGGCTTGAAAACCAGCGGCAATCTCATCGCAGTGGGCTTGGGGACTGAGACCCCGCTGTTGGGCGGTGCGCTCAATTTTTTGGCCATGCTCATCGGTACCGGTAATGAACCGCACCTGATAGCCCTGCAAACGATAGAAGCGAGCAAGCACATCGGCAGCAATGGTTGTGTAGGCACTGCCAATGTGGGGAAGGGCATTGACGTAGTACAGGGGGGTAGTGAGTGAAAAGTGCGGTGACAAGCAGTGTTTCTCCCTAGGAGGACGAGCAAATCGCGTTATTTATCATAGTGCCATCGGTAACAGCTTGGAGGCGATCGCCCACCGCCAGATCCACCCAAGGACTCAGGGGGCCTTCTTGCTCACTGCCATTGGCAGCCAAGTCACTGTGGCAGAGGTACAGGCGATCGCTCACCCGTGAACATAAATCCACCAGTAAATGCTCCAGACGTTCTGACTCCAATTGCCACACCCGTGCACTGGGACTCGCCGTTCCCTGCCGCAAAAAGATCGGCGCCTGCCAAAGACATTGCAAGCCGCCATCCTGCCAACGCGGACTGCCGACATCTAACCAAAAATGCCAGCGATGAGCCAGTTGGGCACTGCGATATTGAAATGTGGTTGCCAGTAAGACCCCTTGGGGCTGCCGCAGGGGTGGAGCGGGATCAGCGGTTACAATTCCCCGCCGCAGTAGGGCGATCCATTCCCGTAGTCGCTCAGCCGTTGGCGTAGCTCGGTGTTCTGGGAGGTGATCATAAATTTGCCAGTAGGCGGCTGTGCCCTCAAGGAGCGATCGCAGGGGAGCCAATTCACTGGCTGTCAGGTTGTGTGGCCAGAGATAGCGTTGAATCGCCGCCTCTAGGAGATACACAGGCATTTGGCTAGGATCTAGTGTGCTCAGCCAATGACGCAAGTTCTCATAGGCGTCCGTGGCACGATGACCAAAGCGATCCCAATGGCTGTACTGGGTTGTACTCAGCAGTTCGGCTTTCTCCAGACCCGGCTGAAAACAATAGCAAGAGAGCAGGCCTGCCCGCACAGGATCAATCGCTCGCGGCAGCAAAACCGTTAACATCTCCGCAACCGCCGTTGCCTCTGGGATCATTCCCGTTCGCGGATAAACAAACAGCAACAGCGTCAAAAGGGCACGCACAAAGGGGGATTGAATCAGAGGGCGCTGCTCATTCCAGATCACCAAGGGAATGTCGCGTTTTTTTAACTCAGTGCTAAAGACATGGCGGGCAACGCTATCTAAACCGGGGGCAAGGATGGCGATCTCGTTTGGTTGCACCATCCCTTGATGAATGGCGGTGGCGATCGTTGCAACCACTTCCTGCAACAGTTGCATCCGCGAAGTGGTCTGAATAGCCGCGATGTTTTCGGGCAGCGTAGCTTGGGGCGTAGTGAGGCGTTCTTGAATCTCAGTTTGGAGAGGGGTGTTGCCAAAAATCGTTTCGGCAGGGCAGGGTTGCTCAATGACGGTGGCTTGGTTTTTCAGGCTGAGAAACGCATCGGGATCAGCTCCCAGACCGAGACGGACAGCGCCAATGGGTTGGTGAGTCAGGACAATCTTGATCCCCTGTTGGTTGAAGCGGGCGATCAAATCCGCCATCACCGCTGGATAGTTGTGGGTGTTGTCAGCCAAAAGACACTGAAACCGTTGCCCCAAGGAGGCTTGGTATCGAGGATGGTCAAGGAGAACTCGGCCAAATAAATCCGTGGTAATGCCGTAGGTGAGAAGGCTGTGGGCAGTACACCAATTTTGCCACTGTTTCAGGGCAGTGACGATCGCCCCCACGGTTTCTGAAGGCATCTCAAGCTGATGATCCCAAATGAGTTGGGGTAGATCATCAAGGCTGAGGCGGGCAAAGGCAGCCAATTGAAAAATATCAAGCAGATGGCGAGTGGCGCGATCGCGATTTTCACTGAGGACAGCAAACGTCTGGTTGGCAAGCCAAGGCTGCCACAACCGCTGTGCCCATACCAACTCCGTTTCTGGTTTCAGACGCAAAGGGGGATGCGGATCGACGGCCTTCGCCTGCACCAGAAGCGGCCAAAAAAGTTCCACCTCATCCTGCATGAAGCCCACTGGCGTGGTGATATAAGGTCTGTAGCCACTGCCCAACTGTGACTCAATTTCCCGTTGGATGGCTTGGCGGCCTTCTACGCTATCCGTCAAAAAGAGGAGCGATCGCTCACGGGGAATCACGGACTTGTCCTGCCCGACCCACTGGGCAAATTCCCTTACCAGTGCACAGGTCTTGCCACTGCGACTACCGCCACTGATCCACTGCAACACCGCCAACAAAGCCCGCAAAGCCAATTTGCTACGATTCTATCTATCCTATCGATTTATTGCTGCTGCGGTAAGAGAACAATAGCAATGTCCAGCAACCCCTTTATTCGCCTCAGAGACTGGATCAAGCGTGCAGAGCAGTGGTATCGCACAACTCCGAACCGCGCCCTACAGGAAGCCTATGAAGCCGCTCTGAAAATTCGCGCCATTGAACTGGAACACTTTGACGGTCAACCGATTAGTCTCCTCAATCTGCCCGTGGGAGAAGTCTCTAGCTACTTCGAGACAGAGCTAAAACAACTGCTAAAAACCATTCGTATGCGGATGATGGAGTTTCGCGCCAGCCGTCAAATTTTGCCCCTTGCTCCCCCCCAAAGCCCCCCCACTCCTGTCAACGATAGTGTCAATGGTGCAACGGCAACCTATACGGTGACGGCTACCGTCAGTAGCACGACCGAGGAACCCAGCGTTTATGAAAAGCTGCGGGTGATTGATGCCACCCTCAACCGCTATAAACGGCAGCGCGAAAAGGAACTCAATGCCCTTGCCCGTCCCAGCCTCAGTCGCCAAGATCCCCAACAACGCCAGCAGGCGGCTGCCCTCGACAAAATTGAGGATGATTCCCTTTATCTCTCGGAATATATCAGTGATGATCTCACCGATGATTCCAAGCTGGACAGCAGCAGCTTTATTCCCCGCTCGATTTTGCGCACCGCCGATCGCTTTCGTCGTGAACTCAATTCTGATGAAACCACCGAAGCTGAAGTCGTTCGTGATTTTCGCACCTCAAAGCTGCGCACCCGTCTGGCGGTTCGTTTTATGCTCTTGCTGGTGATTTTGCCCCTGTTGACCCAGCAAATTTCCAAGGCACTCATTGTCAGCCCCCTCGTCAACCACTTTAAGGCGGTGGGGCAAATTGAACGCATCATTAACTCCCAACTGGAGGACAACATTCTCGATGAACTGGCTCGCTTTGAAAATAAAATTCGCTTTGAAAGTCTGGTGAGCAATGTTCCTGTTTCTGCAGAGGAAATTCAAGCCCGCATCCGCGAGAAGGCGATCGAGCTATCCACGGAATACCAAAAGGAACTGATTGAACCCCTGAAAAACATCCTTTCCGATGCCTTGGGGTTTACCGTCTTTCTGGTGCTGGTTTTCACAGGTCAGCGGCAACTGGCCATTGTCAAGGCCTTTTTGGATGAAGTGGTTTATGGCCTCAGTGACAGTGCCAAAGCCTTTATCATTATCCTATTTACGGATGTCTTTGTCGGATACCACTCCCCCCACGGCTGGGAAGTGTTGGTGAACAATACCCTCGAGCACTTTGGCTTTCCGCGCAATGAGGACTTTATCAACATGTTTATTGCCACCTTTCCGGTGATGCTCGATACGGTATTTAAGTATTGGATTTTCCGCTATCTCAACCAGATTTCCCCTTCGGCAGTGGCCACCTACAAGAATATGAACGAGTAGTTAGGAGCACACCACTGGCTGGAGAATGGGACAGATCCTGCCCTCTTGGAGTTGCGCGGGCGATCGCCAGCCGGAGAGGAGGCCTTGCAATTCCTGTTTAAGAATCTGCAACTGCTGAATTTGTGCCTCAATGGCCGCCAATTTTTCCTCTAACTTTTCCTTGATGTGATCACAGGGAATCTCACCGCGATCGTATACCTCAAGCAAGGCTTTGATGTCGCTCAGGGTGAGGCCAAGGGACTGGGCACGTTTGATAAAACTTAGGCGAGCAAAAACATCCTCAGCAAAGAGGCGATAGCCCCCACTGGTTCTGCCAACAGTTCGCAACAGCCCCAATTCCTCGTAATAGCGAATGGTCTTGACGGGCAGGCCACTACTGTGGGCAACGGTACCAATCAAGTAGGCAGCTGCATTCATGGCAGTTCTCCCAAGATCAGCAAGACAGCGATTTTAGAGAAGGGCACTTTAATTTTCTGCCATCGAGAGGCCAGATCACCACTTTCAGAAATTCAGCTATCTGCGCTATAATCATAGAGCTACGCGGATGTGGCGGAATTGGTATACGCGCACGTTTGAGGGGCGTGTGGCTTTGCCTTGCGAGTTCGAGTCTCGCCATCCGCATTGTTTATGGGTGAATAAAGAAGGCGATCGCCAGCACGAGGTAAGTCATTATCAGCAGGACGCCCTCTAGCCAATTGCTGCGCCCATCACTACTGATGGAGTTAGTGATCGCGACAGCAGCCACAACTGCCAGTAGCTCAAAGAGGTTAAAGCTCAGGTTCATCTCCCGTTGTCCCAAGAGCCAGCCCACCAGCACAAGCACCGGCGCCACAAAAAGGATAATCTGCAGGCTAGACCCAATCGCCACCGCCACTGCCCCTTCCATACGATTATTGAGGGCAAACTTGATACAGGTGATGAACTCAACCACACTGCTGAAAATGGGAATGAGAAACACGCCTGTAAACAATTGGGTCAACCCGATTTCACTAATGCTGTCCTGCAAACTATCCACGAGGATGTCGGAAACAAAGACTAGCAAAATCGTACCCACCAGCAGAATGGCAAGGGGCACCTTGAGATTGACAGTGGGAGAGGGTTCCTGACCAGCGATCGTCTCATCCATCAGGTAGAGGTGACGATGGGTTTTCATGGAAAAGAGCAACATCAGACCGTAAAAAATCAGCAGCAAAATCGCCGACGCATAGGAGAAGTGATCAATCAAGTGAAGCGGCACACTGGGTGCCGCCGCCTGAATCGCGGTCGGGGTCATCAGCACAATCACCGATAGGGTGAGGGCAGAGGCATTAATGCGTGCCACAGGTGCTGAGAACTGTTGCTCTGGAAATCGGATGCCCCCAACAACAATGGCCAGACCCAATCCCAAAAGCAAATTGGCAATAATGGCACCGCTGAGACTGGCTTTTACCACCTCTGCCAGACCCTGACGCAGGGCGACAATGGCGATAATCATCTCAGTGACATTGCCAAAGGTGGCATTCAAGAGTCCGCCAAGGGCAGGGCCAATGACTTCGGCGATCGCCTCTGTGGAATTGGCAATCCCAGCCGCAAGGGGCACAATGGCGAGACCACTGAGGATAAAGCTCACCATTGGCGGCATTTTGACGATAAAGTTAAGGAGGGCAAGGGGCACAAAAATCAGTAGGCCCAGCAGAATTTTTTCCTGTGTTGTCATGGATCGATCCCCTTGAGCGAATCATCAACTGACTGTCTCCACCTCTCGGGAATTCGCTACTACGGCTATACGGGCGCCCTACCAGAGGAACAAATTCTCGGCCAGTGGTTTGAGATTGATATTAAGCTCTGGTTGGATATGGCACAAGCGGCGGCCAGCGATCGCCTTGAGGACACCCTTGACTATCGCCCCCTCTTGCAAGCCATCGAGCAGTTAATGCAGCAGCAACGCTTTCACTTAATTGAGACCCTAGCAGCAGCAATTATGAAACTGTGCCTAGCGCCCCCCCAAGTGCAGCGAGCTGCTGTGCGTGTAACCAAACTTGCCCCCCCCGTGCCCAATTTTACGGGTCAAATTAGTGTTGAAATGGTGCGCTGCCATGCCGAATCGCCTTAGCCAGTGCCAAAGTCTCTATTTGCGCAAGCATGCCGAAAACCCCATTGACTGGTGGCCGTGGTGTGATGAAGCCCTTGCCAAAGCAGCGGCAGAGGATCGGGTGATTTTTCTCTCGATTGGTTACTCCAGTTGCCACTGGTGCACTGTCATGGAGGGGGAAGCCTTTTCGGATCTGGAGATTGCCGCCTATCTCAATGCCCATTTCCTGCCGATTAAGGTGGATCGCGAGGAGCGACCCGATCTGGACAGTATTTACATGCAGGCACTGCAACTGATGACGGGTCAAGGAGGCTGGCCGCTCAATGTATTCCTGACGCCGCAGGATCGCCGTCCCTTTTATGGTGGTACCTACTTTCCTGTGCAGCCGCGCTATGGCCGTCCGGGCTTTTTACAGGTGTTGCAGGCGGTGCGCCGCTTCTATGACCAAGAAAAGGACAAGCTCGCTGCCCAACAGGCCACGCTCTGGCAATATCTCGCTCCCCCCCCTGAGATGGGAGAAGCCGTCCCCTTGACTGAAGAACTCCTAAGGGCAGGGATTCGCCAAGTGACGCCGATTTTGCGCGATCGCCCCCAAGGCACCTGCTTCCCCATGATGCCCTATGCCCAAATGCTCCTACAGGGGCTGGCGTTCAGTCCCGATCCCCCAGAACTGTTGCAGCTGTGTCAGTTGCGGGGACACAACCTCTTGCGGGGGGGGATCTATGACCATGTGGGCGGTGGTTGGCATCGCTACACCGTGGATCCCCAATGGACAGTGCCCCACTTTGAAAAAATGCTCTACGACAATGGCCAAATTGTGACCTATCTAGCGCGGCTGTGGCAGCAGGGCGATCGCGCCCCCCAGATTCCCGCTGTAATTGCCCAAACGATTCAATGGCTTGATCGCGAAATGACGGCTCCTGAGGGCTACTTCTATGCAGCACAGGATGCCGATAGCTTTATCAGTGCCAATGATCCTGAACCCGAGGAGGGCGCCTTTTATTGCTGGCAATATGCAGAGCTAGAGCAGACCCTAACCCCAACGGAATTGGCACAACTGCAAGCCCACTTTGACATCTCTCCCAGGGGCAACTTCGAGGGCAAGATTGTGCTTAAGCAAGTGCGCCCGCCGGCGAATCCTGAGGTGCTAGCACCGATTCTGCGTAAACTCTTTGCTCGCCGCTATGGTGCCGATACGCCCATGGATCAACCCTTTCCCGTGGCCACGGATAATGCAACCGCAAAGGGACAGGCTTGGCCGGGACGGATTCCGCCGGTCACTGATACAAAAATGATTTTGGCTTGGAATAGCCTGATGATCACTGGCTTAGCAACGGCAGCCCAAGTCTGGAGAGAGCGCACCTACTGGCAGCGAGCGGCTAAAGCGGCACAATGGCTCCACGAGCATCAATATCAAGAAGGCAAACTCTACCGCCTCAACTATGGCGGCACCGTGGCCGAAGTGGCGCAGGCCGAGGATTATGCCTACTGGATCCAAGCCCTGCTTGCCCTGCATCAAGCCAGTTTAGCGGTGGGGGAGGCGGCTCAGCCGTGGTTGGAATTGGCCACGCAGTATCAAACCCTCTTTGATCAGGAATTGGCGGCAACAGAGGGGGGCTACTACAATGCACCGGAGCGCGCCGATTTGATTGTGCGCCAGCGGGAAGGTCTCGATAATGCTACACCTTCTGCGAATGGGGTGGCGATCGCCAACTTGGTGCAACTCTTTTTGCTCACAGAGAATCCCGCCTACCTCGAACAGGCAGAAAAGGGATTGCGTTTCTTTAGCCCATTGATGAAGGAGTCTCCCCAGAGTTGTCCGAGCCTTTTGGCGGCGTTGCAGTGGTATCTGCGTCCTGTCTGTGTGCAAGCGCGGCCTGATCAGGTTACAACCCTCTGGGAGCGCTACTTGCCAACGGCTGTCCTCAAAGTTCGCGATGACCTCGAGCCAGTCGCCCTTGTCTGTGAAGGCTTGCGCTGCCGCGAACCGGCACTGACCCCCACCCAACTACAACAACAACTGGATAATCTCTATGGCTGAAGCGTTGCGTCGTACGCCCCTCTATTCCCTGCATCAAGGGGCACGGTTTACCCCCTTTGGCGAGTGGGAGATGCCCTTGCAGTACAGCAGCATTTTGCAGGAACACCAAGCGGTGCGGCAGCGGGTGGGGATGTTTGATATTTCCCACATGGGCAAGTTTCTGCTGCGCGGCTCTGAGGCGATCGCGGCACTCCAAGAACGGGTACCCACCAATCTCAGTCGTCTCCAGCCCGGCCAAGCGAAATACACCGTTCTCCTGAATGAGGCCGGGGGCATTGTCGATGATGTCATTCTCTACATAGGCGAGGGTCAAGTGCGTTGTATTGTCAATGCAGCCACCACTGCCAAGGACTGGGCATGGTTGCAGACCTATTTACCCGCCAGTATTGAGTTCATTGATGAGTCAGCGACACAGGTACTGATTGCCCTTCAAGGCCCTGCCGCGACAGCGACCTTAGCTCCCCTGTGCGATCGCCCCCTAAATGACCTCAAGGCCTATCGCCATGCTCAAGTGAACCTGCTGGAACAGCCCGCTTGGATTGCGCGTACGGGCTACACCGGCGAAGACGGTTGGGAAATTCTTGTGGCACCAGAATTGGGGCAACAGTTGTGGCAAACCCTGCTGGCGGCGGGTGTGACTCCCTGTGGCTTGGGGGCGCGGGATACCCTGCGCTTGGAGGCGGCCATGCTCCTTTACGGCCAAGACATGGATGAGCAAACCACTCCCCTAGAGGCGGGTCTCGATTGGCTGATTGATTGGCAAAAGCCCGATTTTGTGGGTCGTGCGGCTCTCTTAGCCCAAAAGCAGCAGGGGATTGAGCGGCAATTGGTGGGGTTAGAACTGGTGGGCAAAGGCATCGCTCGCCACGGCTATCCTATCTATGCGGGGGCACAGGCTGTGGGGGAGGTTACCAGTGGCACCCTATCTCCCACCTTGGGGAAGGCGATCGCCCTTGGCTATGTCTTTCCAGAGTTTGCCCACATCGGTCGGGAACTGGCGATACAGGTGCGCGATCGCCAAGTCCCAGCCGTGGTGGTTCCTCGCCCGTTCTATCGCCGTCCTCGGTAGCCGCTGCAATTCCGCTAAAATTTGATTCATCAGTCGTAAAGTGCAACGAATGCTGGAAATTTGCCCTCGCTGTGGTGCTCGTTTAGGAAAGCCCTTGTCCTCTGGCCGCCAAGTGTGTAGTGCCTGCGGTTGGAGTACAGTGGTTATTGAGCGATCGCCGCCACCGCCCCCCACGGGATTGTCTCTCCTTCTCAGTCAAATCAGGCGGCTGATCAAGCGTTTTTTCCAGTATCTAGGAGGACAACTGCAACGCTTGTGGCGATCGCTGACCGCTCGTTCGCAGCAGCAACAGCCCCGCCGCAATCTCTGGGAAAGCCTCGTCACCAAGCTCAAACACCTCGAGGAAAAAATTCCCACCGGTGATCCCAGTAAGGAGTGGCTGACTCCTGAAGAGGCCTTTCAACTCTTGGGCGGCAACCCAGATAACCCCAACTCCAAGGTGAGCACCCTCGATGGCAAGCGGCGGATTGGCTTATCGGCCTTTCGGCGACTGGTGAATACCGCCGAATATGCGGATTTTGGCTTTCAATACTCTAGCGATCGCCACCTGAAAAATTTACCCTATTTGCGCCGTCTGCCTCGCCAACCCTAGGGCGATCGCAAACCGAGAATAATCTGCCACTCCTGTTCGGTGACCGGTTGTACCGAGAGACGGCAGCCCTTTTGCAACAGCAGCATCCCCTCTAGGCCGGGCGTTTGCCGCAGTTCTGGAAGTGTAATTGGCGGTGAAAAATCGCGGCGATACTGAATATCCACCATGAACCAGCGGGGATTGTCAGGCGTGCTTTTGGGGTCAAAGTAGCGACTGTCCGGATCCCAAGCAAAGTGGTCGGGATAGGCAGCCTTGACGACTTCGGCAATGCCCATGATGGCTGGTGGGTTGGCATTACTGTGGTAAAAGAGCACGCGATCGCCCACCTGCATGTGATCGCGGATAAAATTGCGAGCTTGGTAGTTGCGTACCCCTTCCCAACAGGTGGTTTGTTGTGGGGCTGCCTGCAAATCCTGCCAAGAAAAAACGCTTGGCTCCGACTTCAGTAACCAAATCCCTGCCATCAAAGATTCCGCAATGGTTAAGTTTAGAGGTCTGCCGTGCCCAAGCTACAGCGTAGCAAATCCTCAACGGTTGCACAGTAGGGAGTTAGCCCCAAGGTTTGAGGATTAAGCACGGTGTCATAGGTGAAGTTACGATAGTTCAAGCAAAAATAATCCCACGGCGACATTTGCACTCGAAATACCCGCACAAAGAAGTTGATCACTGGCAGCGTCAAGGGGACTTGCAAATAGATGGGCAGCTTTGCCGCAGCGCACAACTGCGCCAACATCTCATTGACAGTAATTGGCGGGTTACCCAGAGCCACCCGACGCGGTACGGGATACTCAGGATGCTGCAACAGGTAGAGAACCACTTGGGCAATATCGCGGGCATGGACAAAGTGAAAACTGGCATCAGCACGGAAAAAGCGAGCCAACCACAGCCACTTGAGCACTTCGCGCATGCCTTCGGTGATAAACGAGGGTCGCTTGCCATCGGCGCCACCACCAAAGACCATCGTGGGAAACAGTTCAATCACGCGATCGCCCACCGGCAACTGCTCAATGGCATGGAGACACTCATACTTAGAGCGAATATAATCCGTTCCCAAGGTGCCTGCTTCCGGCAGCGGTTCCATTTGATGATTGAGGATACTTGCCGTTGAAAAATAAAAGACCCGCTGGCAGCGTTGCGGATCCAGTTGCTTGAGGAGATGGCAGGTTTGCTCGTAGTTGATGGCAAAGACATTGTTCCCTCCCCAAGCGGTTGCCGTTAGGATTGCAAGATCGAGGGTGGGCAGTAGCGGTTCCAAGGGGGTCAAATCCATGAGATCCGCCTGAATCACGTTCACCCCGGCTCTTTGGTGAGGATCAATCTGCAACCGTGCTGGATGCCGCACCAGCAAAAAGAGTTCATGATCCGTCTCTTGGATCAGCGCCTCAGCGATGTACTGGCCAATGCAACCACTGGCACCCGTCATTAAGATGCGCATTAGCCGAGGGACTTCACCAGATCAAAGAGAAAACCCACATTCTCCTCAGGGGTTCCTTGGAGAACGCCATGGCCAAGGTTAAAGATATATTTGCCCTTGCGACCCGCTTCGATAATGGCTAGCGCTCGTTCCTTGAGCACTGGCTGGGGGGCAAAGAGCGTGACGGGGTCTAAATTCCCCTGCAGACCGACACTGGCAGGAAACTGCTGGCGAATCGTGCCGATGTCCACAGTCCAGTCAAGGCTGACAATATCTGCCCCAGTTGCTGCCATGCGATCGACCACTGCGGCACTGCCATTGATATAGAGGATGATTGGCACATCGGGATAGACGGCTTTGACCTGCTGAACCACCTGCTTTTGGTAGGGGAAGGCAAAGGTATCGTAGTCCTGACGGCTGAGTTGACCCGCCCACGAATCAAACAGTTGCACCACTTGGGCACCACAGTCAATTTGATAGCACAGGTAGTCGGCAATGGCAGTGGCCAAATGGTTTAAGAACTTGTGGAGCAACTCTGGCTCACGGTAGGCCATAGTTTTGATTTCAATGTAGTCCTTGGAGCTTTTGCCCTCAATGGCATAGGCGGCAAGTGTCCAAGGGGCACCGGCAAACCCCAGCACCGTGGCGCGATCGCCCACCTCTTGGCGCAGGGTCGAGAGAATTGGACGAATAAAAGGACAGGCCACTTCCGGTTCCAAGGGATGGAGTTGTTGCACCTGCTCAAGGGTACGGATGGGTGGATCAATGATCGGCCCTTTACTCTCGACAATGTCAAAGGGAATACCAATCCCCGGCAAGGGCGTGAGAATATCCGAAAAGAGAATCACACCGTCGGGGGCAAAGGCACGAAAGGGTTGGAGTGAAATTTCAATGGCCAGTTCGGGGATTTCCGATCGCTCACGAAACGAGGGATAGCGATCGCGCAGGTCACGGTAGACCTTCATGTAGCGTCCAGCTTGCCGCATCAACCAAATGGGGGGACGCTCAACGCTTTCACCACGGGCAGCACGTAGGAGTAAAGGGGTGGTCATCCTAAAATGTGTAATTCCAATCGTTTTCAATGGCTCTGGAAGACTCGCTCAGCAAGCCCTATTGAAGTCAGGTGTTGCCTGCGATTCACAGAGTTTAACCCTACAATCATACCCTAGGGGGCGATCGCTCCCACACCTCAGAGGAGAATTCCCTTGCTTTACCACGCGCGGGGCTGAAACTGCGGGTCGTTGAGAATTGCCACGCCATCTCCCGACTGTGCCAACACAAATAGACCCTGCCGATAGGCATAGTGAGCCACCTCAGGCGGCACAATCATCCCCGCCACGGCTCCCAAGAGTTTTGTACCCCGATACTGATGGGCCAAACGGCGAAATTTGGCAATCCGCTCTAGGTGTTCATCCACATCACTTTGGCTGAGCTTGGTTTTCACCTCAACGAGAACGGCTTCATCGGTGTTAACGACCAACAGATCAATCTCTAGGCTCTCATTCCCATCTTGGAGGATCACATCGCTGTAGAGTTGGGAGACAGCAATCCCCCGACTCTGAAATAAGCGCAGCACGGCTGGACGTACTTGCCATTCCACAAATTCTCCAAGACGGTTGCCCAGTTTGCCAATTTGTTGGTTAAGTTGGCGAGCTTCTTCTCGCAGTAACCGTTCAGTCTCTTGAAAACGCCGCTCAGTTTCTTGAAATCGGCGTTCTGTTTCCTTTTGAGCTTCCAGCAGCTCTCCCAATAACCGCCAAACATCCTCAGGGGTATGGGCTTGTGTCATGATCTTGGTCGGGTTTTCTAGGCTACAGCTAACCCTCTCATCATAGCCTAGGAGGCGCTCAGAGAATTTCCATCATAAACTGCGCAAGGGCACTGCCACTGTGCTTTACCACGCGCGGGGCTGAAACTGCGGGTCGTTGAGAATTGCCACGCCATCCCCCGACTGTGCCAACACAAATAGACCCTGCCGATAGGCATAGCGAGCCACCTCAGGCGGCACAATCATCCCCGCCACGGCTCCCAAGAGTTTTGTACCCCGATACTGATGAGCCAAACGGCGAAATTTGGCAATCCGCTCTAGGTGTTCATCGACATCACTTTGGCTGAGCTTGGTTTTCACCTCAACGAGAACGGCTTCATCGGTGTTAACGACCAACAAATCAATCTCTAGGCTCTCATTCCCATCTTGGAGGATCACATCGCTGTAGAGTTGGGAGACAGCAATCCCCCGACTCTGAAATAAGCGCAGCACGGCTGGACGTACTTGCCATTCCACAAATTCCCCAAGGCGGTTGCCCAATTTACCAATCTGTTGGTTGAGCTGCCGTGCTTCTTCCCGTAGTAAACGCTCAGTCTCTTGGAAACGTCGGTCAGTTTCTTGAAAACGCCGCTCAGTCTCCTGAAATCGACGTTCTGTTTCCTTTTGGGCTTCCAGTAACTCCCCCAATAACCGCCAAACATCTTCAGGGGTGTATGCTTGTGTCATTGAATTGATTATTGACTTGATTATTGACTTGATTGAGGATTGCCGCCAAGCTCAGGTATTTTCTATACGATCATAGCCTAGGGAATAGAACCCATGAATGATCCACTACTCGCACAATTTCTAAACCTCAGCCGCTGACAAACAGGAACCTGCATTCATGCCCAAACTATATAGCTATTTCGAAAGGGAGTGAGATATTTTCAAGAGGGATAGGCTATACTCAAAGAGTCATGAATGTTACTCAAGAATATGAGCTATAGCTTGGACTTACGAGAGCGGGTTGTCTCCT